>NZ_JBHXTQ010000129.1:0-15084 GCF_042677305.1 Kitasatospora sp. NPDC127121
GGGGGGGGGGGTGGGGGGGGGGGGCGGCGGGGGGTGGGGGCTGGCGCCGCGGGGGGGGGGGCGGGCCGGGCGGGCCCGCCCCCCCCCCCCCCCCGCCCCGTAGTGCCGGTACTGCTACCGGACTAGATGCACCACGGACGGGTGCAGGACCCCTCACAGGAGATGCTGAACGCGGACTCCTCCTGCTCGCCGAGCTCGGTCGAGACCAGGTCCTGCACGTCAAGGTCGAACAGCTCCAGCATGTCGTCGGCCATGAGGGCCTCCCTTCGTCAGTGCCACGGTTGACCGCAGCGGACTGCAGCGGACGTTAGGCACTCCTGCATGGGCCCAGCAATGGTTCTGCACGGATGAATGGATTAACTCAGCCAAAAATCGAAACAGTTCGATCGATGGTGGACAGTTTTCGATCGCCGGGGTAGACACGACCCGACCCACCGTCAGGAGTGCGAACCGCGCGGCGGCATCGGCACGAGGCGTGTGGCACGAGGCACCGAGGCACGAGGAGCACAGTGGTCGAGACGCACGGAGCGCCCCAGGACGGACTCTTCACCGCGACCGGCCCGGTCCTGCTGCGGACACCCGCGCTGCCGCGCTCGCACCGTCACGCCGTCCCGGCCGACCCCGCGCACCCCGCGCCGGGGTCCGCCGACACCGCGCTCCTGGCACACCTCGCCGAAGCCGCCGCCGACCCGGCCCTGCGCGAGGCGATCGAGCTCTCCAGCCCCTCCCTGGCCGACCTGCTCGACCAGGTCGCCGCAGGCGCCGTGCCCCGCCCGGCCGCGCTGCGCCGGGCGGCCGAGGCGGTCAGCCGCTACCGGCTGCGGATGGCCACCCGGCCGACGCCGTTCGGGCTGATGGCCGCGGTGGTGCCGGCGCGCTTCGGCGCGGCGGCCAAGGTCCGCTGGGGCGGGGCCGACCGCCGCGCCCTGCGGCCCGACCTGGGCTGGCTGCTCCCGCTGCTCGACCGGCTGCGGACCGACCCGGCGGTGCTGCCCGGCCTGCGGCTGGCCGTGGACCAGCAGGCCCGGCTGCGCGGCGGCCGCCTGGTGCTGCCGTACCTGCCCGAGCGTCGACCCGCCGCCGGTGCCAGCGCCGGTGCCGGTACCGAGGCGGAGCCGGTCGCCGAACGGACCGTACGGGCCACCGCCGTCGTCCGGGCCGCGATCCGGACCGCCGCCGAGCCGGTCCGGCACGCCGACCTGCTGGCCGCGCTGACCGCCGACTTCCCCACGGCCCCGGCCGAGGCCGTCGCGGCCCTGGTCCGCTCGCTGGTCGGCCAGGGATTCCTGCTCACCGACCTGACGCCTCCGCCGGACAGCACCGACCTGCTCGGCCATGTGCTCGACCGGATCCCCGCCGACCACCCGGTGCACCCCGAACTGACGGCCGTCCGCACCGCGTTGACGCAGGCGGCCGCCCTACCCCACGGACAGGCCACCGACCTGCTGCGCGAGCTCCGGGCCCGGATGACCCGGCTCGCCCCGGCCGACCGCCCGCTCCACGCGGATCTCGCCCTGGACGCCGAGGTGGTCCTGCCGGACCAGGTCCGCACCGAACTGGAGCGGACCGCCGCGCTCCTCTGGCGCCTGTCGCCGCAGACCCCCGCACCCGAGCACCTGCGTTCGTACCACGCGGAGTTCGTCGAGCGGTACGGCACGGACAGCCCCGTCCCGCTGGCCGAACTGCTCGACCCCGACACCGGCCTGGGGCCGCCGGCCGGCTACCGGCGCCCGGCCGGCCCCCGCGGCACGGCCAACCCCCAGCCCGCCCGGGCCCGCACCGACGCCGACGCGGCCCGCGACCGGCTGCTGGCCGAACTGGCGGCGGGCGCCCTCGCCGACCGGGCGCCGGACGGCACACTGCCCGAAGTGCTCCTGGACGACGACCTGCTGACCCGGCTGACCCCGCCGCGCGACGAGGCGGGCGGCGCCGCCGACACCCCGCCCGCCTCCCTGGAGCTGTACGCCGAACTCGCAGCGGACTCCCTGGAGGCGCTGGACGCCGGGGACTTCCGGCTCGTGCTCTCCCCCGTCGCGGGCAGCGACCGCGCCGGAGCCAGCTTCGGCCGCTTCGCCACCCTGCTCGCGGGCGCGGGCAGCGACCCCGACCCGGCTGCCGACACCGGGACCGACCCGGGCCGGTCGGCGGGTGACCCCGCCGCGGCCGGCGGGGCGCTGCTGGCCGAGGCCGCCGGGTCCGTGCGGTCCGCCGGGCCCGCCGGGCCCACCGGGCCCACCGGATCCGGCGACGACGGCGCACTCGAAGCGCACCTGGAGTTCACCCCGTACCGCGCACGCCATGCCAACATCGCCCTGACCCCGCGCTGGCTCGACCACCGGGTGGTGGTCAGCGCCTTCGCCGACCCGGGCGGCCCCTCCGTACTGCCGCTGGACGACCTGGTCGTGCTGGCCGACCCCGACCGGCTCGCGGTGTACTCCCGCCGTCTAGGCCGGGAGGTCCGCGTCGCCACCCATCACGTGCTCAACCTGCGCAGCGGTGCGCCCAACGCGGCCCGTTTCCTCCAGGAGGTGACGCTGACCGGGCAACGGCCCTGGCAGCCCTGGGACTGGGGGGCCGCGAGCAGCGCGCCCATGCTGCCGCGGGTCCGCCGGGGCCGGGTGGTACTGGCCCCGGCCACCTGGCGGCTGACCGCGCCCGTCCCGGCGGCCTCCGCCCCGTTCGAGCAGTGGGACGAGGGCCTGGCCCGCTGGCGCCGACGGTGGGGAGTGCCGGCCGCCGTCCGCCTGATCAGCGGCGACCAGCGGATCAGCCTGGACCTCGACTTCCCGTGGCACCGGCGGCTGTTGCACAGCCAGGCGCGGTCCGCCGAGCCCACCGTGCTCCAGGAGGACCCCAACCCGGCCGGCGACGGCGGCTGGCTGTGCGGACCGGATGGTGCGCGGACCGCCGAACTGGTGGTCCCGCTGCGCCGCAGCACGACCGGGCCGTCGACGGCCGGACCACGCCGCCCACTGCCCGCCCGACGCGACCGGACCGTCGAACTCCCCGGCGGATCCTGGCTGTTCGCCCGACTGGCGGCCACCGAGGCTCGCCAGGAGGAGATCCTGGTCGAACACCTGCCCCGGCTGCTCGACGCCCTGCCCGCCGACGTGGACCGCTGGTTCTTCGTCCGCTACCAGGACTCCGCGCCGCACCTGCGACTGCGTTTCCACGGTGCGCCGCCGGTCCTCGCCGCCCAACTGCTGCCCACCGTGCACGACTGGGTACGGGAGCTGCACCGGGCCGGGCTCACCGCCGACCTGCGCCTGGAGGGCTACGCGCCGGAGACCGACCGCTACGGCGGCGCCGAGGTGCTCGCCGACGCCGAGCGGGTCTTCCAGGCCGACAGCCTGGTCGCGCTGGCGGCACTGCGACTGGCCCGGACGGAGCGCTCGCTCTCCCGGGACCTGCTCGCCGCCGTGAACCTCGCCGGCACCGCGCAGGCCTTCCTGGCCGGCCGCGCGGGGCAGTCGGCGGGGCAGCTGGCGGGGCAGTCGGCTGGGCAGTCGGCGGAAGACCGCGTTCCTGACGGCGGGCCCGAGGGCCGCACCGACCTGCCCGCCGACCTGCCCACCAGCCTCTCCGCCGGCCTCTCCGCCGGCCTCTCCGCCGGCCTCTCCGCCGGCCGGCAGGCCGTACCACCGACCGTCCCCGGCGTGCCCTCGGTCGGGGCCTGGCTGGCGGGGGTGTATCCGAAGTCGGAGCGCCACCACCAGGCGTTCCGGGCCCAGCGTGCCGCCGCGTTGCGGGCGATCGGCCCCGACGGGCCGACCGTCCCGGCGGGCGGCCTGCTGCCCGCCGACCCCGCGCTGGCCGACGCCTGGCGGCAGCGGGCCGTCGCACTCGCGCGGTACGCGAGCCGGGTGGAGACGTCGTCGGCCGACCCGGTGCTGGCCTCGCTGCTGCACATGGGCCACAACCGGCTGATCGGGATCGACCGCGAGGCCGAACGCCGGGCCTACGCACTGGCCCGAGGCGCCGTCGAGGCCCACCGGGCCCGCCGCTCCAGCCCGCGGGAGGCGCGATGAACACGACGGATCCGATCCGCGCGGTGGCCGAGTTGCTCAGCAGGCCCGGTGCGCTCGAAGAACCGGCCGCCGACGCCACAACGCCCTCGGCGTCCGCGCCGCCCGCAGCGGCGCACGCGCTCGGGGCCGGCCGCAGCGGCGCCGCGCTCGCGCTCGCCGTACTGGCCGACCGCGAGGAGGACGCCGCGCTGCGCCGCGCCGCCCACGGGCACCTCGCGGCCGCCGTGAAAGCCCCCGGGGCGATGCGGGGCGGCGGACTCTTCTCCGGCGCCGCCGCGATCGCCTTCGCCGCCCGCACCATGGCGCGGCGCCCCGGCGAGTACCGCACGCTGCTCGACGGGCTGACGCCCCGGGTCCGGCAGGCCGCGGCCGGGCGCGTCGCCGACCTGCGCGCCGATCTGGCCGCCGGCACGGGCCTGCGCGCCCACACCTTCGACACCGTCTCGGGCGCGGCGGGCCTGGGCCGGCTGCTGCTCGCGCTGGAGCCGGCCGGCCCGGCGCTGGCCGACCTGCTCACCGCGCTGGTCGCGCTGGCCGAGCCCACCGGCGGCGTGCTGCCGCGCTGGTGGACCGCCGGTGGACCGGGACTGCCCGGCGCGGATCCCGGGTTCCCTCGGGGGCACCTCAACCTGGGCCTGGCACACGGAGTCCCGGGCCCGCTCGCCCTCCTGGCACTGGCCAGGCTGCGCGGTGTGCAGGTGCCCGGACAGGACGAGGCGATCGAGGCGCTGGCGAGCTGGCTCGCCGCCCGGCGGATCCCCGGCCCGCTCGACCCGGTCGATCAGGGCGCCCCGGTCGATCCGGTCGACCCGGCCGGGCCCGCCCCGACCGAGCCGGCGCCCACGGGCCGCGACGCCGCTGGGGGTCCGCCCGGTATGGGCGGTTCCTGGCCGATGACCGTGCGCGTCGAGGACGAGGAGGCCGGCCGGCTGCCGGCCGACCAGCCGACGCGGGCGGCCTGGTGCTACGGAACCCCCGGTGCGGCCCGCGCACTCTTCCTGGCGGGCGCGGCCCGCGGCCGCTCCGACTGGCGGACCACCGCCGTCGCGGCGCTGACCGACACGCTGCGCGACCCCGCCGGCTGGAACCTCCAGGGCCCCGGGCTCTGCCACGGCACCGGCGGCCTGCTGCGGATCGCCCAGCGGATGGCCGAGGACTCCGGCTCCGCCGAACTGACCGCCTGCCTGCCCGCGCTCGCCGCCACCGTCGCGGGCCGGCTCGACACGGCACTCGGCGCCGGCGACCCGCCCGGCCTCCTGGAGGGGACGGCAGGCGCGGCCCTCGCCCTGCACGCCCATGCCCGTACCGCCGCGCAGGCATCCTCGGCGGGCACCGGCGACGCCGCCGAGGAGTGGGACGCCTTCCTTCTGATCTCCTGATCTGCCGAGCTATTGAGCTGCTCAGCTGTTGATCAGCAGGAAGGCCGTCCCACCCGCCAGGTCGTCACATCTTCGGGGCGCGCTACTCCACCGTCACGCTCTTCGCCAGGTTGCGCGGCTTGTCGACGTCGCGACCGAGGGCCACGGAGGCGTGGTAGGCGAGGAGTTGGAGCGGAATGTTGAGCAGCAGCGGGTCGAGCTCGGGCTCGCTCTTGGGGACGAGGACGCAGTGGTCGGCGAGCTTGTCCTCGGGGCGGCGGTGCGCGATGGCGATCACGCGGCCGGAGCGGGCCTTGATCTCACCGAGGGTGGTGAGGTTCTTGTCGAGCAGTTCGTCGTCCGGGACGAGTGCGACGGTGGGCAGTTCGGGGCTGATCAGCGCCAGCGGACCGTGCTTCAGCTCGCTCGCCGGGTAGGCCTCGGCGTGCACGTAGGAGATCTCCTTGAGCTTCTGCGCGCCCTCCCGGGCGACCGGGTAGCCGCGGACCCGGCCGATGAACATCATGCCCGCCGATCCGGCGTACTCGGCGGCGAGTTCGGCGATGGCCTCGGTCTGCGCGAGCACCTCGCGGATCTGGTCCGGCAGCGCCTTCAGGGCCGCGACGATCCGGCGGCCGTCGGCGGGCGAGAGGTCGTGGATGCGGCCGAAGTGCAGCGCGAGCAGCGCGAAGGCGACCACGGTGGAGGTGAAGGCCTTGGTGGAGGCGACCGAGATCTCCGGCCCGGCGTGCAGGTAGATGCCGCCGTCGCACTCGCGGGCGATGGCGCTGCCCACGGTGTTGACGACGCCGAGCACCCGGCCGCCCTTGCGCTTGATCTCCTGGACGGCGGCCAGCGTGTCGTAGGTCTCGCCGGACTGGCTGACCGCGATGTAGAGCGTGTCCGCCTCGATCACCGGGTTGCGGTAGCGGAACTCGGAGGCGGGTTCGCTGTGCGCGGGGATGCGGGAGAGCTCCTCGATCAGCTGGGCGCCCATCTCGCCGGCGTAGTAGGCGGATCCGCAGCCGAGGATCTTCACCCGGCGGATCTCGCGCAGCTCCCGGGCGTCCAGGTTGAGGCCGCCGAGGTGCGCGGTGGAGAAGCGCTCGTCGAGCCGGCCGCTGAGCGTGCGCTCGACCGAGCCGGGCTGCTCGTGGATCTCCTTGAGCAGGAAGTGCTCGTAGCCGCCGGTGTCGTAGGAGTCGATCTCCCAGTCCACGGTGGACGGCTGGTGGTGGGTGGTGCGGGCGTCGGTGGTGAAGGTGCGGAAGCCGTCGGCGCGGACGGTGGCCAGCTCGCCGTCCTCCAGGTGGACGACCTGGCGGGTGTAGCGGACGAGGGCGGACACGTCGGAGGCGACGAACATCTCCTTCTCACCGAGGCCGAGCACTATCGGGCTGCCGTTGCGGGCGGCCACGATCCGGTCCGGCTGCTCGGCGTCGAGCACCGCGATGCCGTAGGTGCCGACCACCCGGCCGAGGGCGGCGCGCACCGCGTCCTCCAGCTCGACGCCCTCGCCGACGTGCGCGGCGATCAGGTGGGAGAGCACCTCGCTGTCGGTCTCGGAGCGGAACACGACGCCGTCGGCGGTGAGCTTGGCGCGCAGTTCGTCGGCGTTCTCGATGATGCCGTTGTGGACGACGGCGATCCGCTCGGCGCCGTCCAGGTGCGGGTGGGCGTTGGCGTCACTGGGCACGCCGTGGGTCGCCCAGCGGGTGTGACCGATGCCGGTGCCGCCCTTGAACCGGGCCGGGACCGCGGCGGCCAGGTCGGCGACCCGGCCCTTGACCTTGCGGACCTTGAGCCCGCCGGTGCGCCCGGTGACGGCCACGCCGGCCGAGTCGTAGCCGCGGTACTCCAGCTGGGCCAGGCCCTCCAGCAGGAAGGGGGTCGCGTCCTTGGGGCCGATGTAGGCCACGATTCCGCACATGCGTGGTCTCCTCTTCGTGAATGCCGTGAATGCCGTGAATGCCGTGAATGCTGCAAGTGCCGTAAGTGCCGTGAATGCGCCGGTGCCGTGAATGCGTCAGTGCCCCGCCCCGGCAGCGCTCAGCCGTAGACGATCCGGCGCAGCTGGCGGGCCGAGAGCTCGGGTGCCGCGACCCGGCGGGCGGGGAGTTCCTCGGCGAGCCGGGTGAAGATCCGTTCGTTGGTCAGTCCGCGTGCCTGGAGCTCGCCGTGGCGGCGGCGGACGTACTCCTCGGTGCTCTCGGAGAAGTACGCCAGCACCTCCGCCACGACCCGCGCCGCCTCCCGGGGCCCGAGCGGGCTGGTCCGGGTGAGGTGGGCGAGGAGGTCGTCGTGAGGGTGGGGTGAGCTCGGCACGAGTGAGGAGCCTAGGCCGCGCCGCCCGCCGGGTCCAAGAATCTTGCCCGAATTCGGGCAGACTTTACGACTTTCAGCTCAAACAACCAGTCACATGGTCATCCCAAGCCCCTCCCGACCCCTTCCCGACGCGCCCTTGTAGCCACACCCCTCCGACACGTAGCGTCATTTTCCGCATACGTAGCGGAAGAACCGGAGGCTTGCTGATGTGCGGGATCACCGGATGGGTCGCCTTCAACCGTGACCTCACCGCCGAACGGGCCGTCCTCGACGCCATGACGGCCACCCAGATCTGCCGCGGCCCGGACGCCGGCGGCGTCCACCTGGAGCGACACGCCGGCCTCGGCCACCGCCGCCTCGCGGTGATCGACCTGGAGGGCGGCGTCCAGCCGATGACCGTCGAGCACGACGGCCGGCTGCTGGCCGCGCTCACCTACAGCGGCGAGGTCTACAACCACCGCGAGCTGCGCGCCGAACTGAAGGCGGCCGGACACCGCTTCCGCACCCGCAGCGACACCGAGGTCGTGCTGCACGCCTACCTGGAGTGGGGCGAGGGCCTGGCCGAACGCCTCAACGGGATGTTCGCCTTCGCGATCTGGGACGCCCGCAGCGAGGAACTGCTGCTGGTCCGCGACCGGATGGGCGTCAAGCCGCTGCACTACCACCCGACCCCCGACGGCGTGGTCTTCGGCTCCGAGGTGAAGGCCATCCTGGCCCACCCCTCGGTCCACCCGGTGGTCGACCTGGACGGGCTGCGCGAACTGCTCGCCTTCACCCGCACCCCGGGCATCACCCCCTACCGGGGCATCGTCGAGGTCCGGCCCGGGCACGTCGTCCGGGTCCGCCGCGAGGGCGTGTCGGTGCGCCGCTACTGGGCGCTGGAGGCGCGCGAGCACACCGACACCCTGGAGGCCACCGTCGCCACCGTCCGGGCCCTGCTGGACGACATCGTCCACCGCCAGCTCGATTCGGACGTCCCGCTCTGCTCGCTGCTCTCCGGCGGCCTGGACTCCAGCGCCGTCACCGCCCTTGCCGCCCGGGTCCTGCGGGCCGAGGGCGCCGGCCCGGTCCGCTCCTTCGCCGTCGACTTCGCCGGCCAGAGCGAGAACTTCCACGCCAGCGAGGTCCGGCCGACCCTGGACGGCCCGTACGCCCGGATGCTGGCCGAGCACGTCGGCGCCGACCACAACGTGATCGAGCTGGACGCCGCCGCGCTCACCGACCTCGCCCAGCGGGACGCCGTCCTGCGCGCCCGCGACCTGCCCGGCGGCTTCGGCGACATGGACATCTCGCTGCTGCTGCTCTTCCAGGGCGTGCGCCGCCAGTCCACCGTCGCCCTGTCGGGCGAGTCCGCGGACGAGCTGTTCGGCGGCTACCGCTGGTTCCACGACCCGAAGGCCGTCGCCGCCGACGACTTCCCCTGGGCGGTCTCGCTGACCGGCCTCGGCGGCCAGGGCGCCGGCCCGCGCGAACACCTGCTCGACGCCGGCCTGCTCGCCGAACTCGACCTGGTCGGCTACCGGAAGGCCCGCTACCGCGAGGCACTCGCCGAAGTCCCGCACCTGCCGGACGCCGATCCGCTGGAACGGCGGATGCGCGAGATCTCGTACCTCCACCTGACGCGCTTCGTCTGCATCCTGCTCGACCGCAAGGACCGGATGAGCATGGCCAACGGCCTGGAGGTGCGGGTACCGTTCTGCGACCACCGGCTGGTCCAGTACGTCTTCAACACGCCGTGGGCGATGAAGCACTTCGACGGCCGGGAGAAGAGCCTGCTGCGCGCCGCCGTCCGGGACGTGCTGCCGGACGCCGTCGCCGACCGGGTGAAGAGCCCGTACCCGGTCACCGAGGACCCGCACTACCCGGCGCTGCTGCGGGCCGAGCTCGCCCGGCTCACCGCCGAGCAGAAGTCCCCGGCGCTCGCCCTGCTCGACCGGCGGCGCCTCGCCGACGCGCTCGACCCGGACACCGACCCGCAGTCCGTCCGGCTGGCCGTCGACCTCGCGCTCGAACTGCACACCTGGCTGACGGACTACCAGGTGACGCTGGACATCTGACGGCCGCCACCCCGGGCGGCGCGGCGGCTGCGACGGCAGGCCGCTGCGCCGTTCGGGTGATTGATCCGGGTGACGGATCCCGGGGTGATCATCCGGAACCAACCCGCCGCGCCCGGGCGTCGGACGGTGCGGTAGCGTCGCCGACACCTCCCGAATGGCGGGCGAAAACGCGGACTCCCGCCGGCGTGCCGTCAGGATGGGAGCGAACCGTCCACCTCGATCCGCCGGGGGATCACCTCATGCAACCGCGGGTATTCGCGATTCTCACCGCCCTGCTCCTGGGCGTCCTGGGCCTCGGGTCGGTGGCCGTCACCGACTGGTCGCCCGCGCCCGGCGTCGCGGCGACGGCCCCGGCCGCCACCGCGGGCACCGGCGCCGCCGCGCCCGGTGTCGCGCCGGCGGCCGCGAGCGCCACCCCGACCGGCGACCCGGCGGTGTGGACCCGCTCGACGCTGCGCAACAAGCTGATGGCCGAGATGGACGCCACCGACCCCGGCGTCGCGCTCGCCGACCTCGACAAGATCACCAAGGAGAAGCCGTACACCGTGCGCTTCTGCCACCCGATCGCGCACGAGCTCGGCCACTCGGCGGTCAAGCGCTTCAACGCCGACTTCCAGAAGGTCATCTCCTTCCCGCACGAGACCTGCGCGGCCGGCTACCTGCACGGCGCGGTCGAGGAGATGCTCAACGCCTCCGCCCAGCCCGAGGTGGACCTGCTCAAGCTCTGCGCGCCCAAGAACACCGGCCCGTGCATCCACGGCGTCGGCCACGGCACCATGTTCGTCGCCAAGCAGGACGTCCCCAAGGCGCGCGAGCTGTGCAACAAGTTCCCCACCGACCAGAACAAGATCCGCTGTTCCGAAGGGCTGTTCATGCAGCTCTTCGGCCCGGACGAGGAGGACGAGAAGGCCAAGGCGAACCTGCCCGCCGACAAGCTCGCCCAGGACCCGCTGTACCCGTGCAAGGACCAGCCGGCCCTGTTCCAGTCCGCGTGCTTCTTCTACGCCCCGACCTTCTACCTCTCCTCGCACGACTACCCGAACCACCCCGAGGTCTACGCCGACGCCCTCAAGTGGTGCCTCAGCGGCAAGGCCAGCGGCGGGGCGACCGACTGCAGCCGCGGCGTCGGCTCGCGGACGATGAAGTACAACCTCGACCGCGAGGACTGGGCCGCCCAGCAGTGCGGCACCGCCGCCGACGGCTGGCAGCGCAAGGCCTGCGCTGAGGGCCTGGTCAGCTACTACACGGTGAACTACACGGACGACGGCGCGGCCGGCCGGCTCTGCGCCAAGATCACCAACAAGGAGATGCAGGGCTACTGCCGCTCCGCCAGCGGCCTGTCCGGCTCGCTGGACTGACCCCGCCGTCCCACCGGGACCGACCGCCCCGTCTCACCTGGAGGGCCCGCGCCGCCCGGCGCGGGCCCCTTCCGTAGGATCGGCCGACCGGACCGAACGATCAGGGTGCGCCGAGGACGCCGCGCCTCCCCCGCCCCTGGAGAGCCGCCATCATGACCACCGAGGACTTCCGCGCCGCCGCGCACACCGCCGCCGACCTCGTCTCCGACTACCTCGCCGAACTGCCCGGGCGCCCGGTCTGGCAGCCGATGGACGACACCGCCCGCCGGGCCCTGCTCGACGCCCCGCTGCCCGCCGACGGCCGCCCGCTCGCCGACCTCCTCACCGCCATCGGGCAGGACGTCCTCCCCCACCCGATGGGCAACGGCCACCCCCGCTTCTTCGGCTGGGTCAACTCCGCCCCCGCCCCCGCCGGAGTCCTCGCCACCCTCGCCGCCTCCGCCATGAACCCCAGCTCGGCCGGCGGCGACCACGCCGACGTCCACCTGGAACGCGCCGTGGTCCGCTGGATCGCCGAACTCGTCGGCTTCCCGCACCCGGCCGGCGGCGGCCTGCTCACCTCCGGCACCTCGATGGCGACCATCGTGTGCCTGGCCGCCGCCCGCAACCGCGCCGCCCGCCGGGCCGGCCGGGACGTCCGCGAGGACGGCCTGGCCGGCCTGCCGCCACTGGTCGGCTACGTCACCGGCGAGACCCACTCCTGCGTCCGCAAGGCCGCCGAACTCCTCGGCCTCGGCAGCCGGCACCTGCGCACCGTCGCCACCGGGCCGGACGGCCGCCTCGACCCCGCCGAACTGCGGGCCGCCGTCGAACGCGACCGGGCCGCCGGACTGCTGCCCTTCCTGGTCGTCGCCTCGGCCGGCACCGTCGGCACCGGCGCCGTCGACGACTTCGGCCCGATCGCCGACCTCTGCGCCGAACAGCGCCTGTGGCTGCACGTCGACGGCGCGTACGGGGCCTTCGGCAGGCTCGACCCAGCCATCGCCCACCGCTACGCCGGCCTGGAGCGCGCCGACTCCCTCGCCCTCGACCCGCACAAGTGGCTGGGAGTGCCCGTCGACTGCGGCTGCGCGCTGGTGCGCGACACCGAGGAACTGCGCGCCACCTTCAGCCTCGTCCCCTCCTACCTGCGCGACGAGGCGGCCGGCGCGCTCGGCTGGTTCTCCGAGTACGGCACCGAGCAGACCCGCCCGTTCCGCGCGCTCAAGGTCTGGGCCACCATCGCCCACAAGGGCCGCGACGGCATCGCCCGGGACATCGCCCGCTGCACCGCCCTCGCCCGCCGCCTCGGCGAACTGATCGAGGCCGACAGGGAGTTGGAGCTGCTGGCCGAGGTGCAGACCTCCATCGTCGCCTTCCGCCACCGCACCCCCGGGCGCGACGAGGCCGCCGTCGACGCCCTCAACCGCGAACTCCCCGCCGCCGTCCAGCGGCGCGGCCGGGTCTTCGTCACCGGAGCCCGTCTCGGCGACCGCGAGATGCTCCGGGCCTGCCTGCTCAACGCCGCCACCACCGAGGCCGACCTGGAGCTCCTGCTCGCCGAGGTCAAGGCGGCGGCCGCGGACCTGCAACCGTAACGCGGGCCCGGCGACCTTAACCACCAGGTCACGGCGGGTTCGTGGACAGGAAACACCCGTCGGGCAGGGTGCTGTCATGGAGCAGACGGAGCACACGGAGCACCCGACCACGCAGCCGACGCCCACCCTCCCCCGGGCCCGACGACGCGGCGCCGGCACCCACCGCTGGCGCCGCGACAGCGTCGAACTCGCCGCCGTCTTCGTCTCGGTCACCGCGGCCGACCTGGTCGCCAAGATCGTCGTCCGCGGCCCCGACGGCCCGGTGGTCCTCGCCGCCGCCGCCCTCGCCCTCCTCGCCACCGCCCTCTTCCACACCTGGTGGTCCCAGCGCCACCACCCCCACTCCCCCGCGCCCCCGACCACCCTGTGGCGCGTCCGCACCGCCGCCCGCAGCACCCCCGACGGCCTGGCCCGCGTCCACACCGCCCTGGCCGACCAGCACGTCGCCATCCTCTCCCGCCAGCCCCACCCCCTCCCCGGCACCACCGTCGACGAGCTCTACCTCCGCGCGCCCCACACCCTCACCCCCACCGACCTCACCACCCTCCTCACCACCACCGGCCACCCCCTCCTCGACACCCCCACCCGCATCGGCTGACTGCGGCGGGGTAGCGGAGGGTTCCCCAACTCCGCTACGCAGGAGGGGGTTTGACGACCCTCCCGCGAGCCTTCCCGCCGCCTCCGGCTCAGGACTGCGGGCCGGCCGGAGTGAGACGGTAGGCGGGCAGGCCCCGACGGCGGATGAGGAATTCGGCGACTATCAGGTTGGGCAGCCAGCAGAGGAACGGGACGGCGGCGTAGGCGTTGTCGAAGAAGCGCTGGCCGTCGACGTGCCCCTGGGCGGTGAGCGTCTGGAGGAGGATGAGGACGCCGAGCCAGGACCGGAGGGTGACGGCGGCATAGGTGAGGGCGAAGCTGCGGATCATCCAGGCGCGGTGGCTCGGCAGGTCGCGGTCACGGACGGCGCGGTAGCCGCGCCAGGTGGTCCAGGCCCAGAGCAGGGCGAGGCCGCCGAAGCCGAAGAAGCCGTTGAAGGCCACCGAGTTGAAGAACGCCATGACGAACGCGGCCAGGGATCCCACCGCGACCCCGAAGACGTAGACGCGGCCCGTCCAGCGGTGGACGGCGGGGGACCGCCGGCGCAGCGCGGTGGAGAACTGGAACGGACCGACCAGCAGCGCGAGCGCGGCCGTCACGATGTGGACGTAGAAGGTGACTTGGACGGCCATCGGGCGCTCGGCGTAGGTGGCGGGCAGGCCGCCCTTCGACGCGGCGATGGGCAGGTCGGCCTGGGCGTACGTCCCCACGGCGTACCCGACGATCGCGAGCGAGGTCAGCAGGACGACGGTCCAGCGGAAGCGCCCTCCCCTCCTGCTCGTCGGGTCGGGGGCGGGGGCGGTCGCGGCGTGGGCGGCGGTACTGGTCATCGGTGGACCCCGATCGGCTGGAGGTGGGACGGCATCACGTGCGCGGTGCGGCGTCGCGCGGTCGGCCGGCGCTCTGCTCACGGCGCCCATCACCCCGGAACGGGGGCCTACCACCACGCTGTTCGAACCGCTGCCAGTGTGTCCGGGCCCGCGACCCCGGGCCATGGAGCGGCCCCCCGGACCGGGAGGGGGGTTACCCCCACGACCCGACGGGGCGTCAACCGGACGGCCTCCCACCGCACGGGCACCGCCGCCGCCACCCCGGCCGCAACGGGCCCCCGGGGTTCGTTACGCAGCCGATGGGCGGCCGTGACACGACCGGCCGGGGACCGCGACACGGGCCTCCTACCGTCATGGACGACGCACCGGCCGCCCCGGCCGGGAGGCGTCCATGACGAAGGAGAACACCGTATGAGCAGGAGCCGTACCCACCGCTCCCCCGCCCGCCGCGTGCTGGCCGTCTGCGCCCTGACCGGGGGCGCGCTGCTGACCGTCGTCACCGGCGGACAGGCCTTCGCCGACGGGACCCCGTCCGCCGCGCCTGCTGCGGGTGCCGGCGTGTCGGCCACCCCCACCTCGACGCCCAGCCCGGCCAAGCCCGCCCCGGCCGCCCCGGGCGCCCCCTCGGTCGCGGGTGCCACCCCCACGGCGACGCCCTCCGCCGGTACCGGGCCCGCCGTGCAGCCGGCCGCCGGTGGCGCCGGGGTCTCCAGTGACGGCAAGGCCCAGGTCCGCGAGGTGCCCAAGGGCGCGGCCCAGGCCGGCGACGGATCCGGCGAGACCGACAGCAACGGCCTGATGCTGGCCGGTGGCGGGGCCGTCGCGGCCGTCGGCGCCGGTGCGCTGGGCTTCGCGATGCTGCGCCGCCGCTCCGGTGCGCGCGGCTGACACCGGCCCCGAGTCCGCCGGGCACCCCGGCGCCGTTCCCCCGCCCTTGACCGGGCGGGGAGGCGG
>NZ_JBHXTQ010000130.1:0-14130 GCF_042677305.1 Kitasatospora sp. NPDC127121
TGGACTCCCTCCTCCGCCTTGCGATGCACGCACTCCGACGCCGCGCGCTGATCCGACGTGATCCGAAAGAGAGCCCCTAGACCCTGTCCGGTCGCCGGCCGGCCGGCCCCGCCCTCCGTCCGACGGCCGTCACCAGGTGACGGGCAGCGACCGCATTCCGTAGATGAACGCCTCCGAGCGGAACTTCCGGCCCTCACCGGTGGCCGCCGGCCGCAGGCCGGGCAGCCGCCGGAACAGGGTGGCCAGGGCGATCTGGAGCTCGGCGCGGGCGAGCGGCTGCCCGAGGCACTGGTGCACGCCGAAGCCGAAGGCCATGTGCCGCCGGGCGTCCCGGTCGAGGTCGAGCTCGTCGGCCGGCCGCAGGTCGGCGCCGCCGAACATCTCCTCGTCCTGGTTGGCGGTGGAGATCAGCGCGATCACGCCCTCCCCGGCCTTGATCACGGTGCCGCCCAGCTCGACGTCCTCCAAGGCCACCCGGGGCAGCCCGTGGTCCACGATGGTCAGGTGGCGCAGCAGTTCCTCGACGGCGCCGGGCAGCGCGGCCGGGTCGGCCAGCCTGGCGATCTGCTCGGGCTGGTCGAGGAGCAGGGCGGTGGAGAGCGAGATCATGTTCGCGGTCGTCTCGTGCCCGGCTATCAGCAGCAGGATGCCGGTCGTGGCGACCTCGTCCGGCGTGAGGTCGTCCCGGACGGCGAGCCGGCTGAGTATGTCGTTGCCTGGCTCCTCCCGCTTGCGGGCGGCCAGGCCACCCAGGTACTCGCGCAGTTCGTCCGAGGCGGCCTGGACCTCCTCGGCCGAGCTGTGCTTGTTGAGCAGGGTCCGGCTGAGGCCCTGGAAGCGGTCCCGGTCCTCGTACGGGACGCCGAGCAGCAGGCAGATCACCAGCGAGGGGACGGGCAGCGCGAAGTCGGCGACCAGGTCGGCCTCGGTCCGGCCGTCGGTCATCCGGTCGAGCGCCTCGTCGACGATCTGCTGGATGCCGGGGCGCATCGCCTCGACCCGCTTGACCAGGAAGTCGCCGGTGACCATCCGGCGCTGCCGGGCGTGCTCGGGGTCGTCGAGCCGCAGGAAGCTCGGGTTGGCGAGGAGGGCCTCCCGGCGGCCGGGCACCAGCATCGGGAACCCCGGGTGGCGGGCGTCCGCGCTGAACCGGCGGTCGGACAGGATGGTGCGGACCTCGGCGTAGCCGGTGGCCAGCCAGCAGGACTCGCCGTCGGGCAGGGCGGCGCGGGTGATGGGCGCCGTCGCGGCGGCCTCGGTGTAGGCGGGCGGCGGGCTGAACGGGCAGGCGGCGTCGCGCGGGGCCGGCATCGGGAAGGTCCGGGCGGTGGGTGTGCTCGTCAAGGTGGGGTCTCCTTGCGTCGCAATGTCCTCGGGTGGGTGGGGTGGCGCCGGGGTCTACGGTTCGCGCGACGGCGGCCGGGAGCGGCGGTCGTAACGGTGGCCGGGGCCGGGGCCGGCGCGGGCAGGGGGCCGTCGGGAGCCGCTGGGGGCGTCAGCCGGCGTCCTCGGCGGAGTCCTCCTCGGTGACGGTGATCGCGCCGCCCGGGCAGAGCTCGGCGGCGAGCCTCAGCACCGCGAACTGCGGGGGCTTGAACTCGGTCTGACGGAGGATCACCAGACTGTCCTGCTCGTCCTGGTCGAAGATCTCCGGAGCGTTCAGGACGCACATCCCGGAGCTGCAGCAGCGGTCCCGGTCGACGCTCACCTTCATGGTCGAGCACCTCTCGCCAGTGCGGCGCCGGGCGTCCGGCGGCCGCCTCTCGTTGTCATTGCCAACCTAACCGCCACCCTTGCGTCCACGGAGGGGCGATGCGGGGATCGTCCAGAATGGCCGATTCGGTTCGGAGCCGGTCCAGCGCCGCCGCAAAGGGGTTTGAAATTGACGTTACTCCGCCAAAGGGCGGCTCACAGCCCCTCGGCGGCGGCGATCTCCCGGACGGTGGCGACGGTGTCGGCCTCGGCCGCGCCCTTGTCCGGCCGGTAGCGCACCACCCGGGCGAACCGCAGGGCCAGCCCCGCCGGGTAGCGGGGGCTGCGCTGGAGACCGTCGAAGGCGATCTCGACGACCAGTTCCGGCCGGACCCGCACCGTCCAGTCGTCCCGCCCGCTCTCGCGGGCGAGGAGTTCGGCGGTCTGCCAGGCGAGCGTCTCGTCGGTGAGGCCCTTGAAGGTCTTGCCGAGCATCACCCACGGGCCAAGCCCGGGCTCGCTCGCCGCCCGGGCGCCCAGGTGCAGATTGCTGAGGAGGCCGCGCCGCCGGCCGCTGCCCCACTCGGCGGCCAGCACCACCAGGTCCAGCATGTGCCGGGGCTTCACCTTGATCCAGCCGGCACCGCGCCGCCCGGCCGCGTACCCGGCCGCCGGGTCCTTGACCAGGACGCCCTCGTGACCGCGGGCCAGGGTCTCGCGGAAGAACTCCAGTGCCCGCTCGCCGTCCCCGGTCTCGGTGCGGGGCACCCGCAGGCCCTCCGGCACCGCCCCGTCCAGCGCCGCCCACCGCTCCCGGCCGGGGCGGTCCACCAGGTCCTCGCCGTCCCGGTGCAGCAGGTCGAAGAAGAAGGCGCTGAGCGGGACTTCGGCACGCAGCCGCTCCGGATCCCGCCGGGAGGCGGTGCGCGCGGCGGTCTCCTGGAACGGGCGCGGCCGCCCGTCGGGCCCGAGCGCGATCGCCTCGCCGTCCAGCACCGCCGAGCGCAGCGGCAGCGCGAGCGCCGCCTCGGCCACCTCGGGGACGCGCGCGGTGATGTCGTCCAGGCCGCGGGTGAACACCGCGACCTCCGCGCCGTCCCGGTGCACCTGCACCCGGACGCCGTCCAGCTTCCACTCCAGCGCGGCCGGGCCGGTGCGCTCCAGCGCCGAGGCCACGTCGGGCGCGGAGGCGGCCAGCATCGGCCGCACCGCCCGGCCCACTTCCAGCCGGAACGCGGCCAGCGCGGGCGCCCCGCCGGTCAGCGCCGCCTCCGCCACCGCCCGGGCGGAGCCACGGAACATCAGCGCCCGGCGCACCGCCGCCGCGGGCACCCCGGCGGCCTGGGCGACGGCGTCGCCGACCAGCGCGTCCAGCGCGCCCTGGCGCAGCTCCCCGACCAGCACCGCGCGCAGGAACGCCTGCTCGACCTCGGTCGCCCGGGCGAACAGCCCGGCCAGCAGCCGCCGCCGCTCGGCCTGCGCGCCGGGCCCGTGTACCTCGGCGATCCGCTCCAATTCCCGTTCGGTCTCCCGGACGCCGAGCGAGGCCTCGGCGGCGGGCGGCGGCAGGTCGCGCAGGCCCGCCGGGCCGACGCCGGTGCGCAGCCGCTGCGACTCGCCCGACAGCAGGCCCACCGCCGCCGGGGCCTCGGCCGGGCCCAGTGCGCGCAGGCAGTCCGCGAGCAGCGCCGTCTTGGCCCGCCGTCCGGGCTCGGCGGCGACGGCACGGGACGTCTGGGCCAGGTGCCGCAGCCGCATGGCGCTCCTCGGGTGGTGCGTGGCCGGGCGTCCAGGATCGGCCACCCGACCGGCCGGCGCACGGCGGGGGGCGCGTCCGTACCGCGCCGGAGTGGAGTGCGCGGGCGGCCGGTCTTGGCCGTGGTGGAGTTCGGCGCGGAGCCGATGGCCCGTCATGCTGGCGCCACACCGCGGCCCGGCGACCCCGGGGCCCGCCCGACCGAGGGAGACCGAGTTGACCACCACGACCCGCTGGAGCGTCGGCGCGCCGGAGCGCGCCGACTACCCCGCCTGGCGCGAACTCTTCCGTGGCTACTGCGCGTTCTACCGGGTGCCGATGCCGGAGGAGAAGGCCGAACTGGTCTGGTCCTGGCTCCACGACCCGGACCACGAACTGGAGGGCCTGCTGGTCCGCGACGGCGACGGCAAGCCGGTCGGGCTCGCCCACTACCGCCCCTTCGCCCGCCCCCTGCACGGCGCCGTCGGCGGCTTCCTCGACGACCTGTTCGTCGCGCCCGAGGTGCGCGGCGGCGGAGCGGTGGACCAGCTGCTGGCCCGGCTGCGGGCGATCGCCGCCGAGCGCGGCTGGAACACCGTCCGCTGGATCACCGCGGACGACAACCACCGTGCCCGCAGCAAGTACGACCAGGTCGCCACCCGGACCATGTTCGTCACCTACGACATGGCCCCGGACGCCTCGTGACCCGCGTGCGGGCGGCCTGAGGGCGGGCCTCGGGAGCGGGCCCCGGGTGCGGTCGCGGCCGGGCCCGTGATCCTGGTGCCGGACATTCGTTCGGACTTTCTGTTATCGGCGCGCCGCCGGGCGGTCTCCCAGGTGTCGGCACCCGACCCGCCGACCCGGACAGAAAGCGTGGGCACGTGAACAGCGACGACAGGACGACCATCCTCCCGGCGATCGGTGCCGAGAGCGGTGCACGGAGCGGAGCCTCCGGCCGACCCGGCGGCCGCGCCGCGCGCCGGGCCGCCCAGCGGCACACGGAACGCCCCGGAGGCCGGGGCCGCCGGGCCCGACGGCGCGGCCCGGTCGGCCCGGTCGCCGCCGTCGCCGCCGCCGTGGCCGGCACCGGACTGCTCGCCGCCCTGGTCGGCGCCGGCTACGCGGCCTACGGCGGCAAGCAGGCCGACCGGGACACCACCGGCCAGGCGATGGCGGCGGACGCCGCCCTGATAGCCGCCGAGGCCGGCACCCACGACGGCATCCAGGTCCCCGGCGCCGGGGGAGCGGGCCCCGACGTCGCCGCGCCGCCGGCCACCCCGGCCACCTCGGCCGCCACCGACCCGGCGTCGGCTCCGGCCAGTGCCGCCGCGACCACCCCCGCCGCCCCGGCGTCCCCGACAGCCCCGGCGACCGCGAGGGCGACGCCGACCCCGACGGCCACCGGTAAGCCGGGCCCGAGCACGCCCGTGACCGCTCCCGCTCCCGCCAAGCCCACCGGTACCCCGGCCGCCGCGCAGCGCACCGGGGCCCCTACGAGCGCCTCGGTGCCCACCCCGGTCGGCGGCGGCGCCGCGCCCTCCTCCGCCCAGCAGGTCGTCGACCTGGTCAACGTCGAACGCGCCAAGGCCGGCTGCGGCCCGGTCAGCGCCGAGCCCCGGCTGGCCAGCGCCGCCCAGTCGCACAGCGACGACATGGCGGACCGCAACTACTTCGACCACGCCAGCCCCGACGGAGACCACGCCGACCACCGCATCGAGGCGACCGGCTACCGCTGGAGCACCTGGGGCGAGAACATCGCCCGCGGCCAGAAGGACCCGGCCGCGGTGATGGAGTCCTGGATGAACAGCCCCGGTCACCGTGCGAACATCCTGAACTGCGCGTTCAAGCAGCTCGGGGTCGGTGTGCGGACCGGTTCGGGCGGCCCCTGGTGGACCCAGGTCTTCGCGGCCCCGGCCTGACCGGCCCTCCGGCAGGGCCCGTTTTCCGATTCCGCGCAAATTGTTGTTATCTGATCACTCACCACAGGTCTCCGAGGAGGCAGCGGCGAACGGAACACGGCAAGACGGAGTGCGGACCATGAACGCTGACGTGCAGAACAGGACCGGGACCACCCTGGTACGCGCGGCCCAGGCGGGCGACCGGCAGGCCCAGGAGGCGCTGGTCGCCGCCTGGCTGCCGCTCGTCTACAACGTCGCCGGGCGCGCCCTGGACGGTCACGCCGACGTCGACGACGTCGCCCAGGAGACCATGATCCGCGCCCTGGACGGCCTGGACGGGCTGCGCGAGCCGGAGTCCTTCCGCTCCTGGCTGGTCGCCATCACCATGAACCAGATCCGTCGCCGCCACGCCGCCGGCCAGCAGCAGCCCACCGTCGGCGGCCTCGACGAGACCTGGGAACTCGCCGACCCCAGGGCCGACTTCACCGACCTCACCGTCCTGCGCCTCGGCCTCTCCGGCCAACGCCGGGAAGTCGCCGAGGCCACCCGCTGGCTCGACCCCGACGACCGCGAACTCCTCGCCCTCTGGTGGCTGGAGGCCAGCGGCGAACTCACCCGCGCCGAACTGGCCGAAGCCCTCGACCTGACCCCGCAGCACACCGCCGTCCGCGTGCAGCGGATGAAGAAGCAGCTCGAAGCCGGCCGGATCGTCGTCCGCGCCCTCGGCGCCTACCCCCGCTGCCCCGAACTCGCCGACGTCACCACCGGTTTCGACGGCACCCCCAACTCCGTGTGGCGCAAGCGCATCGCCCGCCACATCCGCGGCTGCGCCACCTGCGACCGCCTCGGCCGCGACCTCTTCCCCGCCGAAGGGCTGCTGGCCGGCCTCGCCCTGGTGCCGATCCCGCTCGGCTCGCCCGCGCTGCTGCACTTCCAGCACACCGCGGCCACCGTCGCCACCGCCGCCCCGACCGCCGCGAGCACCCATGGTGGTTGGGCCGGGACGGCCGCGCGCAAGGCCGTCCTGGCGAGCGGTGCGGTGGCGGTGGTGACCGTCACCACCCTCGCCCTGGTCTGGTCGCACCCCGCCGAAACCCCGCTGGAGGCGGCCCCCGAACCCACCACCCCGGCCGCCGCTCCCGCCGCCCCGGTGCCCACCGCGACCCCGGCCTCCGCCCCGGTCACGCTGGCGGCCACGCCCACGCCGACCCCCAGCGAGACGGCGACGGCCACGCCGTCACCCACCGCCACCCGGTCGGTGGCCCCGCCGCCGCCCAGCCCGGAGCGCCAACTCGTCGACCTCGTCAACGCCGAACGCGGCAAGGTGGGCTGCGCCCCCCTGCGGATCGACCCCCGACTGCACACGGCCGCCCAGAAGCACGCCGACGACATGGTCGCCCGCGGCTTCTTCGACCACGTCAACCCGGACGGTGTCCGCACCGACGCCCGGCTGACCGCCGTCGGCTACCGCTGGTCCCAGTGGGGCGAGAACCTCGACCGGGGCCCGACGTCCCCCGCCGCGGTGGTCGCCCACTGGATGGACGGCGGCATCCACCAGACCAACATGCTGGACTGCGGCTTCAAGGACGTCGGCATCGGTCTGGCCACCGGCCCCGCCGGCGTCTACTGGACCCAGGACCTCGGCGCCCAGCTGCCCTGACGCCGCACCGCCCCGCTGTCCTGACGCCGCGCTGCTGCGAGCTATGCGGGGGAGCTATGCGGGGGTGACCCCGACCAGTCCGTCGGCCGAGCCCGTCACGTACCCGGTCGCCTCCCCGACCACGCCGCCCGCGTCCCCGACCTGCCCCGGCAACGCGTCCGGCGCACTGGTCAGCGACCCGGACATTCCGTCCTGCCCCCCGACGGCACTGGCGTGCGCACTCGGTGCGGTGAGCGAGGCCACGAAACCCACGGCGAGCGAGGCGACGGCGAGCATGCTGCGCTTCTTCATGGCGGGTCCAACGACGATCCGCCGGGCGGGTTACGAGGGCGGCGGCGGATTCCCTCGTCCGTGGCCGTGCGGCCGGGGCCGTGGCACAGCCGCAGCCCGGTGACGGCCGGTCGGCCGAACGGCGGCGCCGCGGGCGCCGGACGGGCTGCCGGGCCCCGGGCCTTTTCCGGTGGCGGGAGGCGTGGGAGGGCGGTGGGATGGGGAGGGGTCGGGAATGATTCCGGCAAATCGGTTGAATCACCACACTTTCGGTCTCATCGACGTCGGTCTCATCGACCAGGACCCCCCACCGCGACACGAAGGGCACCCGATGCACGCAGCCGAGCTCACGCCAGCTGTCCTCGCCGAGCTGCGCCGCCCCCGGCGCTACCCGGCCGTCTCCGTTCTGCTGCCCACCCACCGCAGCGAGCCCGACAACACCCAGGACCCGGTCCGCCTGCGCAACCTCGTCGCCGAGGCGAAGAACCGACTGCACGCCGACGAGGCGGTCAGCCGGGCCGACCGGCTGGACGTCGTCGAGCAGCTGGACCGCGCGCTCACCGAGGTCGACCTCGTGCACGCCGAGGACGGCTTGGTGATCTACGCCGCCCCCGGCGAGCACCAGGTGTGGTCCCTGCCGCGCCCGGTGCCCGCCCGGGTCGTGCTGTCCGAGACCTTCCTGACCCGCAACCTGGTCTCCGCCTACACCGCCGGTGCGCCCTACTGGGTGCTGACCGTCGCCGCCGACCGGGTCGCCCTGTTCAGCGGCAGCGGAGCGCACCTGGCCGAGCACACGAGTGCCGCCTTCCCGCTCGACCAGGTCCCGCCGGACTGGGACGTCGAGCGCAAGGAGCGGATCGGGGACGTACCGAGCACCTTCCGCGACGAGGAGACCCGCCGCTTCCTGCGTTCGGCCGACACCGCGCTGGCCGCCGTGCTGGAGGCCGACAACCGCCCGCTGTACGTGCTCGGCGAGGCCGCCGCGATCTCCCTGCTCGACGAGGTCGGCACCGCCGCCAAGCGCGCCACCGCCCAGGTCTCGCGCGGCGGCCTCGGCCATGCCGCCGCCGCCGCGGTGGCCGAGGCCGTCCGGTCCACGGTCGCCGAGCAGGGCAGCAAGGCCGTCACCGAGCTGCACGAGCGCCTCGACCAGGCCCAGGGTGTGAAGGGCCTGGCCGCCGGCATCGACGAGGTCTGGCAGACCGTCGCCGAGGGCCGCGCCGCGGTGGTCGCGGTGGAGGAGGACTACTGGCAGCCCGTTCGGGTGACCGACAATCACCTCGTCCCGGCGGCGGCCGGTGAGCCCGACGTCCGCGAGGACATGGTCGACGAGATCGTGGAGCGCGCCCTCGACACCGGCGCCAAGGTGCAGTTCGTCCCCACCGGCGAACTCGACGCCCGCGGCCACATCGCGGCCGTCCTGCGGTACTGAGTCGCCCGGTACTGACCCGCCCGGTGCGGGCCCGGCAACGGCCGCCGGGCCCGCACCGCCGTGTCACGGCCGCGTCAGGACCGGTGGAACGCCCGCCCGGCAGCACCCGAGGAGACCGACCAGACCCCGGGTATCAGCCCGCCGGTGATCGGCAGGGCGTCCGCACCGCGCAGGGCCACCACGCCACCTTCGCCGTTCCGCCGCGCCGTCCACCGGTCGCAGCCCCCGGCATCTGCCCGTCGCCGCTCGCCACCCATGAGAGGACCCCCGTTCTCTGATCGTGCTCGGGACGCTAGCAGCAGCCACTGACACTGAACGCGGGGCGGCCAGCGCGGCCCGGACGGTCCTCAGCGGGTCGTGGTCGGCGAGGGACTGCTCCCCTCGGCGGCCCGGATCGAGTCCAGCACCTGCTGCACCTGCTGGATCGTCACGTGCGACGGCACCCGCATGCAGGCCGTCAGCTGGATCAGCACCAGCGTGCCGGTCCGGGCGACGGCCCGGTGGCCGATGAGCTCACGGGTGCCGCCGAGCGTGAGGCATTCCTTGTCGAGCGCGATGTCGGAGGTGACGGCCGATGAGGTGGTGAACTTCCCGACCAGGTCCGGTTGGTCCACCAACCGGAGGGTGAGGAGGGCGCCGCCGACGGGCAACAGCGTGTCGCCCGGGCAGGCGATGCCCGCCGTCCGGCAGGGGGACACGGGGCCGATCGGCCCGTTGGCCAGGTAGCCGATGCCGTTCCGGGGGTCGCCGCTGAAGGTGCTCTGGCTGTACCAGCCGCTCGGCAGGTCGAGCGCCACGTTCGGGTACGACGGGAAGTGGACCTGCGACCTGGCCGTCGGCACCATGGTCGGTGTCGCGCTGGCGCCGGCGCCGGCCGTCGGAACGGGCGGCTCCCCGCCCGGCACCGTCTCGGCCGGTCCGGCCGCCACGCTCGGCCCCGCCGCCGCCACCCCCCGCTCCGGCGTGGGCGCGATCGCGGGCGCGGCGGCCAGCGCCGCGGCGACCAGCCCGGCGGTCAGTCCGGCCCCGAGCCCGGCGGCCCGCCGTCGGCGCCGGGTGCCGATGGCGCGGGCGCGCACCCGTTCCATCCGGTCCTCGGGCGTGGCGAGCTCCGGTACGGCCTGGTGGAGCAGGATCCGCAGCTCATCCTCGCCCTCACCGCCGTCCGGCCTCGGGTCGTCCGGGTCCAGCAGGTCAGTACCGATCACGAGGTCCCCCTGCCAGCAGCAGTTCCCGGGCCGGCAGCCGACCGCGCAGCGCGGCGAGCGCGCGGTGCGTCTGGCTCTTGACCGTGCCGGTGCTGCAGCCCAGGACCTCGGCGGTCTCCTCGACGCTGAGGTCCTCGAAGAAGCGCAGCACCACCACGGCCCGTTGGCGGGGCGGCAGGCCACGGACGGCCTGGGCGACCACCTCTCCGAGCACCACCCCTTCGTACGGGTCCGCGCTCGCCGGCGGCGGCTCCGGCAGTTCGCCGTGCGGCAGTTCGCCGGTCCAGCGGCGGCGCCACCAGGAGACGTTGCAGTTGACCAGCACCTTCCGCAGGTAGGCCTCGGGCCGGTCGATGGAGATCCGGTCCCATTTGGGCCAGACCTTGGCGAGCGCGGTCTGCAGCAGATCCTCGGCCTGGTGCGGGTCGCCGGTCAACAGCCAGGCCACCCGCAGCATCTTCGGGCCGCAGGCGGAGACGAACTCCTCGAAGTCCGGTGTGCCATCCCTCATCCCGCCGTCCCCGCCATGGTGTCCGTGCCGTCCCTGTCAGCCGTGGCGGCCTGCTGGGCCGCGATCGTGGTGTCCTACTCACAGCTGATGAACGTGCTGGACGGTGTTCCGGGTTGTCTTCCGGGCGCGGGGATTTTCGGCGGACCGGCGCGGGGAGGTTGGACGGCCCGCGAGCCGGCCGGGACTCGGCCGGGCGGCGGGCGGGCCGTGGGCACCACGATGGCCCCGTCGGGCCCGTCCGGCCAGAGGCGCTCATGGGGCGTCCGGGCGCACGATGCGGCGCGCCAGGGGCGTACGGGTGGGACGCAGGGGGCGGCGGACCACGGATCGGGCGGGCCACGGATCAGGCCGGACCGCGGATCAGGCCGGCCGGGCGACGGTGGGTCAGAGCGTCCCGGAGCCGTGCGGCGCCTCGGTGGGGACACCGCGGGCGGAGGCCGCCGGGTCCGAGGTCACCGGGGCGACCGTCCAGTCGGGGTGGCCGGGCATCGGCGGGGTGCGCAGCCCGTACAGCCAGTCGGTGAGGAAGCCGGAGAGGTCCTGGCCGGAGACCTCGGAGGCGGTGCGCAGGTAGTCCCGGGTGCTGGCGGTGCCGTACCGGTGCTCACGCAGGAAGGTGCGCTCGATCCGGTCGAAGGCCTCGGCGCCGACCCGCTCGCGCAGCGCGAACAGCACCAGCGCGCCGCCGGTGTAGCGCTGGCTGTCGAAGAGCTTGGCGGCGCTGGGAGCGGCGACCGGTCCGGAGTCGTGCCGCCACTGGTCGCCGAGGCGGTAGAGGGCCCGCATCCGGTCGACCAGGGTGGTGTGGCCCCAGGCGTCCGGCCAGCCGCGCTCGTAGCGGTAGACCAGGGCGTAGTAGTCGGCGTGCCCCTCGTTGAGCCACAGGTCCGCCCAGCTGGCGGGGGAGACGCTGTCGCCGAACCAGGAGTGCACCAGCTCGTGCATCTGGTGCGAGCCGATCGCGGACTCGGGCTGGCGCAGGAAGCCCGGCTTGTAGAGGGTGAGGGTCTGGGTCTCCAGGCCGGTGAAGCCGAACGCGGCCGGGTCGTCGGTGTCGGCCGGCAGGAGGCCGTAGGTCTCGAAGGGGAACGGCCCGAGGTGCTGCTCGGCCCAGGTCAGCTGGTCGGCGGTGAGCGCCAGGGCGGGTTCGAGGTCGGCGGCCCGGGCGGTCGGGACGACGTCGCGCAGCGGCAGGCCGTGCGGGCCGGTGCGCTCGCGGACGGTGTAGTCCCCGACGGAGACCTGCACCAGCTCGGTGGCCATCGGCTCGCGGGAGGCGTAGCGCCGGGTGGTCCGGCCGTCGCCGAGCCGTTCGGTCTGCGCCAACTCCCCGTTGGCGACGCCCAGCAGGCGGTCGGGCGCGGTGACGGCGATGGTGAACCGGGCCTTGTCGCTGGGGTGGTCGTTGCACGGGAAGACGGTGTGCGCGCTGTCCGGCTGGCCGGCCACCGCGAAGCCGTCCGGGGTCGGGACCCAGCCGGTGTGCGGGAGCCTGGCGCGCGGGTCGGCGGTGTACTCGACGGTCAGCCGCGCGGTGGTGCCGCGGTGCAGGGGCCGGGCCGGGGTGATGGTCAGTTTCTCGTCGTGGGCGGCGAACTCCGCCGGGCGCCCGTCGACCCGGACGGCGCGCACGGTCAGGCCCAGCGCGTCCAGCTCCAGGCGCGCCAGGGTGCGGGACGGCCGGGCGGTGATCACCGCGGTCGCGTCGACGGTGCGGGTAGCGGCCCGGTAGTCGAAGGACAGGTCGTAGGCGAGGGCGTCGTACCCGCTGTTGCCGAGCGAGGGGAAGACCGGGTCGCCGAGGCCGTCCGCGGCGGTGGCGGCCCTGGCGCCGGCGGACAGCAGCGCCGCACTGAGCACGAGGGGGAGGACGAGGCCGAGACGGGGCCTGGACAGGGCGATCACCGCACTTCGGGAGTCGTGGCCCCGGGGGGCCTGGCTTCGGGACTCGTGGCTTCGGGTGCCCCGGTGAGCAGCGGGGCCGGCCGGCGGTACGTGCGCGACGCACCGGGCACGGACCCTAGCGGACCGGGGCGCCCGCCCGGCGCCGCCGCCCGGACGGCTGTCGACACGAGGCCATCCCCCGGACGGCCTACAGCGATGGCGGGGCCGCCGCGCGCTGACTAACGTTCGAAGTGCTTCGCCCCCTGACGGACGAGGCCACGGCCGTCGGAGAACCTGGCCAGGTCCGGCGGCCGTCCTTCATGCCCGGGTGCACCCCGTAGGCTGGCGGCCGAGACGACGCCCGCGTACCGGATGCCAGGAGCCGCCGTGACCAGCCCCGATTCGCACGTTCTGGTGATCGGCGAGTGCGTCGCCGACGTCGTCCGTACGGATGGCGCCCCGGACACCGTCCACCCCGGCGGCAGCCCCGCGAACGTCGCGTACGGCCTGGCCCGGTTGGGGCGGCCCGCCACCCTGCTCACCCAGCTCGGGGACGACGCCAACGGCCGGCTGATCCGGGCGCACCTGGAGTCGGCGGGGGTGGTGGTCCGGGCCGCGGGGGTGGCGCGGACCCCCTCGGCCGTGGTGCGCCTCGACGGACAGGGGCGGGCGCGCTACACCTTCGACATCGGCTGGACGTTGCCGCCGACCGAACTCGCCGAAGCGCCGGGCGCGATCCACCTCGGCTCGATCGGGGCGGTCACCGACCCGGGCGCGGCGGCGGTGCTGGCGCTGGTCGAGCGGTGGCGCGGCCGGTCGCAGATCAGTTACGACCCGAACGTGCGCCCCGCGCTGATGGGCGAGCGGGCGCAGGCCGTGCGGCGGGTGGAGCGCTGCGTGGCGCTGAGCGACGTGGTCAAGGCGAGCGACGAGGACCTGGCCTGGCTCTACCCCGGCGAGGACGCGGAGGCGGTCGCGCGCCGCTGGCTCGCCCTCGGCCCGGCCGTGGTCGCGGTGACCCTGGGTGCCGACGGCGCGTTCGCGCTCACCGCCGGGGGCGGGCACGCGCGGGCCGCAGCCGTTCCGGTGCCGGTCGCCGACACCGTCGGCGCCGGGGACTCCTTCACGGCGGCTTTCCTGCACGCCCGCGCCGCCGGCGCCGACCTCGTCGGCTGCCTCACCCAGGCGGTGACGGCCGCCGCGCTGACCGTCTCCCGCCCCGGCGCCAACCCGCCCTCGACGGCGGAGCTGACGGCCGCCCTGGCGCAGGCGGGTTAGCCGGCCAGCTCCTTGCCGTACCAGACCTGGGCGTACGGGCCGCTGCTGTAGGCGGGGATCTCGCGGTAGCCGTGGCGGGTGTAGAGCGCGCGGGCCTCGACCAGGTCGAGGCGGGTGTCGAGGACGATCCGCCGGGCGCCGAGCGAGCGGGCGGCCTCGTCGACGGCGGCGAGCAGCCGGGCGCCGCCGCCGGTGCCGCGCAGGCCGGGGCGGACGAACACCCGGGTCAGCTCGACGGTGTCGGCGTCGCGACGGCGCAGCCCGGCGCAGGACTGGGCCGCGCCGTCGTAGTGGCCGAGCAGGAAGAGCCCGTCCGGTGCGGCGAGGTCGTCGCTGGGGGAGCCGGCCAGCCCCGACTCCAGTTCCTCGGGGGTGCCTTCGCGGCCGAGGTGCAGGCGGTAGTAGCGGTTGGCCACGTCGTAGTAGTACTCGCGTAGCAGGGCCAGGGCCTCGGGTGCGGTGACGTCCGCCGTGGCGACGGACCAGAGGCGGGCGGTGCGGGGCGCGGTGTCGGTCATGGGCGCATGATCGGTGGTCGCCCTGTCTCTTATACACATCTCCG
>NZ_JBHXTQ010000131.1:0-1420 GCF_042677305.1 Kitasatospora sp. NPDC127121
GGAAGTCGGCCAGGCCGACTTCCTGCGCGTGGGGGAGGGCGGGTGTCGCCCGCTCGGGTTTGTGATCACGTCCGGCCAGGGGGGGCGCCGCAGATGATTTCCGTATTGGAAGAGATCCGTGTGCCCCGGCAGGCTGGTGGGCGACCGCGCACCCGGCCCGACCGTGTCGGGGGCGATGGGGCGTACTCGTCGCGCCGCAACCGGCTTCACCTGCGCGGGCGCCAGATCAAGTACACGATCCCCGAGTCGAGAGACCGGCGGGCCAACCGTCAGCGCCGCGGCCGCCGAGGCGGCCGGCCGACCGGGTTCGACAAGACGGCTTACCGCCGCCGCAACGAAGTCGAGCGAACCATCAACCGGCCCAGGGACTTCCGAGCCGTCGCCACGCGCTACGAGAAGAGGGCGCATGTCTTCCATGGGACGGTCACCGTGGCCTCGATCCGCCTATGGCTCCGCCCGGCGTGAGACGCCCCGCTCAGAGGTCTGTTGCACCCGGATAGTGGCGGCGAAGTTCGCTGAGTACGCGCTCGTCGACAGCCCTGACGTCCCACTGCGAGCTGTCCACTTCGGTCAGGGCGACCATCACCCCGTCCCCGGCGAACCCAAGTGCTTCGGCGTCGATCAGCTGGAGGAAGGGGGCCGTCAGTGACAACAGCGTCAACGTGTCCATGCCGCCGTCGGCAGACCGTCTCTCCATCTCGACGCAACGAGGATCGACGATTTCGTCGAACTCGACGCGCCACTGCAGGTCCAGGCCGAAGCTGCCCAGGCGGACCAGTAGCTCAGCCAGCGTCACGTAGTGCTCTCCGTGCCAGGCAGGAAACGTGATCCCCTTCATCCCCGCCTCTGCTTCGGCTGTGTTGCGCGACAAGCGACCCCCTTCGTTCAACAGCAAACACTAGGGCGCGGCCCTGACCAGCTCACACGACCCATCGCACAGACCCCTAGACCCCGCCTGCTGGACGTCACACGGCGCCCCGCCCGACTCCCTGCGCCCGGCACCGTTTCCATCTCGGGGAATTATGTAGACCGACCGTCATATTCCTCGCCTCCCAACCCGCCAGCCTGGAGGCGCCGCACAGGAAGTCGATCAGGCCGACTTCCTGTGCGCACCGGAGGCGGAGGCGGCGGCGCCGCTCGCCGCGCACGCAACTATGTAGACCGGTCGCCATATTCTGCGCGTCCCGTCTGGCTGGGGGCGCTGCGCAGGAAGTCGGCCAGGTCGACTTCCTGCGCGCGGGCGGGGGTGCTCATGCTTGTCGCGAGCCCGACTATGTAGACCGGTCGTCATATTTGGTCCGGTGCTGGATGGGTGTCGCGGGGGGGGTGGGGGGGGGGGGCGTGCGGGGGGGGGGGGGGGGGTTGGTGGGGAGGGGGGGTTTTGTTATTCCGGTGGGCGTATTTTTTAGTGGGGGCGGGG
>NZ_JBHXTQ010000131.1:1430-13808 GCF_042677305.1 Kitasatospora sp. NPDC127121
TCTGGTTGGTTGTTTTATGTTTTTATGAGAGTTTTTTCGACGGGTGTTTTTTTTTGGTCCGGTGCTGGATGGGTGTCGCGCTGGAAGTCGGGCCGGCCGACTTCCTGCGCGAGGTGGGTGGTTGGTGCGCAAGGGTGTGAATCAGTAGACCGGTCGGCATATTTTTCCGAGGCGGCGCCGGGTGGTGCCTGGTCAGTGGGTGTGGTGGTAGGTGGCGAGGGTGGTGAAGGCGGCCTTGGGGTCCCAGGGGAGGTCGGGGTAGGTGGTGCCGGGGCGGTCCTCGTAGACCTTGACGATGCCGTAGCTGGCGAGGTCGAGGTCGTCGCGGGGGTCGGCGTCGGGGCGGTGTACGTGGTCGTACAGGGCGAAGGTGAAGACGAAGGTGGCGTCGATGCCGCCGGCGTCGAAGGCCTCCAGCAGTTCGCGCAGGTAGGCGGCCTGGCCGGCCTCGTCGCGCTCGTACGCGGCCTTCAGTCGGACGGGGCCCTCGGCGTCGTACTCGACGATGTCCAGGCCGAGCGCGCCCCGGTCGCCCGCGCCGCGGTAGCCGGCGGAGCCGAACTCGGTGATGGCGACGGGCTTTCCCTGCGCGGCCAGCTCGTGGACGCCGTCGGCGAACCGGTCGGCGGTCTCTGCGGAGCGGTAGAGGTCGAGGGAGATGAGGTCGAAGGGCGTCCAGTCGACGCGCTCCAGCGGTACGGCGGCGTAGGTGACGCGTCCGCCGAAGTGTCCGCGGACGGTGGCCACGGCCTGGTCGAGGAACGCGTTGACCCGGCCGCTGACCGCTCCGAGGTGTTCGCGGACGAGCTCGGGTCGGCTGAGCAGGGCGATGCGGTCGTCCGTGGTGTCGCCGGGCAGGAATCCCGGGTTCATCAGGCTGAGTTCGGCTCCGGTGACGAACACCACCTCGGCCCCGCGCCGCCGCAGCCGTTCCGCGCGCTCGGCGCAGTCGGCGAACAGGGCCAGCAGCTTGTCGGCGGTGAGTTCCAGCGGGTACGGGGAGTACCAGACCTCCAGTCCGAGGTCGGCGGCGAGTCCGGCGGCGAGTTCGATCCGGTCGGGGTCGCCGCCCATGATGCGGACCGCGTTGCAGTGCAGGTCGTCGCGGATGATGCGCAGTTCGCGTTCGACCTCCTTCGGGTCGAACCGGCTGCGGGAGTACGACCCGTTCCTGACGAATCCGGTGTCGTAGCTGATGCCTTTGGCGCGCACGATGTCCTGCCTTCCTGGGGGTGGGCGGGGAGCGGAAAATAAGGTACGACCAGTACCCTAGTTGGCGCGGGCCGGAGAAGACAAGAAGGATGGGAGGGGCAGGAGGCGGTATCGACGGCGGTACCGGCGACGGGATCGGACGGGACGAGGGCCATGGCCGGGCAGACGCGGCGGCGCGGGGCGGCGCTGGAGGAGGCGATCCTCCAGGCGGCGGTGGCGGAGCTCACCGAGTCCGGATTCGCCGGGCTGACCATGGACAAGGTCGCCGCCCGCGCCGGCACCAACAAGAACGCCCTCTACCGCCGCTGGCCCAACCGCCTGGCCCTCGGTCTCGCCGCCTACAAGCAGCTGGCCACCGCCGCCGTGCCCCCCGACACCGGTGAACTACGCGGGGACGCCCTGGAGTTGCTCCGCCAGGCGAACCGGCACTGGAGTTCCCCGCTCGGCGCGATCCTGCGCGAACTCCTGGCCGCGGCCGGTGGTGCGGCGGAGTTCCTGGCGCAGCTCCAGGACCAGTCCGGCGAGGCCGCGGCCGCCCCCTGGCTCACCGTCCTGGGGCGCGCGGTCGCCCGTGGTGAAGCGGCCCCAGGGGCGCTCCACCCCAGGGTCGCCACGGTGGCGGTGGTGCTGCTGCGCAACGAGTTCGTGGTGCGGGGCGTGCCGACCGCGCCCGACGACGTCCTGGTCGAGATCGTGGACGAGGTCTACCTGCCGTTGATCCGACGCCGCGGGCCAGCGGGCGTCTGAACGGGCACGGCCCCGGAGTGGCGCCCGGCGGGGCTCGGCGGACGGGCTGAGGTCGGGCTGAGGCCGGGCTGAGGTCGGGCTGAGGGCGGCGCGGGCCTCCGGGGTCAGGAACCGCCGAGGTGGCGCGCCTCCAGGTACACCGTCCGCTCGGTCTGTCCGGGGTCGGCCAGCGCGCTGAAGCGGCTTCCGGTGGAGGTCGTGAAGTCGACGAAGAGGTCGTAGGTCACGTTCTTGTCGAAGGACCAGCCGAAGGTCCGGGTCTCGGTGTCGGAGTCGAAGCCCGTCCCGGCCCCCTGTCCGGGGCTCCAGTGGACGGGGCGGGCCAGGTCCACCGAGTGGTCGGCGAGGAAGCGGTCCACGCAGTCCTTCGGGGCCCGGAAGCTCAGGTTCAGGGCTTCTCCGGGGTACTTCGCGGATCCGTGGAACCCGACGTCCTGAAGGTCGCACGCGGGCAGGTCCAGCCCGAACGCCTTCGTCACTTTTTCGAGGGTCTGCCCCTTCGGGCTGCCCGGGTACGCCCTCGGGTCCGGATCCGGGTCCCCGGCCGCGCAGCCGGCCACCAGGGCGACGGCGGCGGTCGCGGCCGCAGCCAGTGCGGCCGCGCGTCGCGCCGGCCGGGATGTGAACGGCCCTGCTGCGTCTAGCCCTTGCATGAATCTCCCCTCCCCGGACGGGTGCCGTCCCGCAAGGAGGGCCCCACGGGACGGTACCGAAGGTGGATCGGATGATCAACCGGCGTGGGCGCCGGGCAGGATCCGCCGGACGGGGCCTAACCGTTCCCGGCGACCAGGGAGTTGGTGAGCCGGTCGGCGACGGTGGCGTCGAGGGGGGCGTGGCCGAGGAGGAAGCGGTACCAGAAGACGCCGTAGACCTGGTCGACGATCAGGTCGAGGTCGGTGTCGTCGGCGAGTTCGCCGCGTTCGCGGCCGCGGGCGAGGAGGTCGCGCAGGGCGGTGCGGCGGGTGGCGGTGAAGGTCTGCATGAGGTCGGCGAGGTGGGGGTCGCGGGCGGCTTCGCGGACGAGGGTGCGCAGGGCGGGGGCGGTGGTGTCGCGCTGGGAGCCGTCGAAGGTGGTGGCGATGAAGGCGCGGAGGTCGGTGCGCAGGGTGCCGGTGTCGGGGCCGGGGGCGTCCTGGTCGGCACGGTCGGTGAGGGCGTCGAGCAGGACGGCGCCCTTGGAGGGCCACCAGCGGTAGACGGTCTGCTTGCCGACGCCGGCGGTGCGGGCGATGGCGTCGATGGTGACGGGGGTGCCGTCGGATTCGGCGAGCAGGTGCAGGGCCGCATCGAGGATCGCCTGGTGGGCGGCTTCGTTGCGGCGGCGTCCGGTGTGCGGGCGGGCTTCGGTCATCGTGTTCCCTTTCCTCTTCCCCCGCTTGACAAGACTAGCAGTCTCGATAACATTATTGACGGAACTAGCGGTCTCGACAAGATGAAGGACACGCCACCATGGGCACCACGTCAAACCTCTTCACCGGACAGCGCGTCGTCGTGATGGGCGGCAGCTCGGGCATCGGCGAGGCCGCGGCCACCGCCTTCGCCGCGGACGGCGCCGAGGTCGTGATCACCGGTCGCGGCCGGGACCGGCTGGACGCCGCCGTCGCCCGGATCGGCGGCAAGACCGTCGGCCACCAGCTGGACGCGGCCGACCCCGAGGCCGTCGCGGCCTTCTTCGCCCAGTCCGGCACCGTCGACCACCTGGTCGTCGCGGTCAGCGGCGCGGCCGGCAGCGGCCCGTTCGCCCAGCTCGACCTGGCCGACCTCGCCACCGGGTTCGACGCCAAGTTCTGGCCGCAGGTCCGCGTCCTCCAGGCGGCGCTGCCGCACCTGCGGTCGGACGGATCCGTCACGCTGATCACCGCCGCCTCCGCCCGCGCCGCGATCCCCGGCACCGCCGGACTCGCCGCCATCAACGGCGCGCTGGAGGCGATGGTCCCGCCGCTGGCCGTCGAACTCGCCCCGCTGCGGATCAACGCCGTCTCGCCCGGCGTCATCGACACCCCGTGGTGGGACCGCGTCCCGGCCGAGCAGCGGACAGCGCTGTTCGACGGCCTCGCCACCACCACCCCGGTCGGCCGCGTCGGCCGGGCCGAGGACGTCGCGCAGGCCATCCACCTGCTGGCCGCCAACACCTTCGTGACGGGCGTGGTGTTCGACTGCACGGGCGGGGCCAACCTGCCCACCGGGCGCTGAACGAACCGTCGGCCGACCGGGCCCGTGGCCTGCAGCCGTATCCGGCCCGCAGTCGCGCCCGGTCCGGAGCCGTCTCCGGGCCGGGCGTTGTCACAGCTCAGCCGTACGGTTCGGTCATGAGCGTTCCCGACCTGATCCCCATCCGGTACGAGCCCGACTACCGCACCCGCACCATCGGCCGGTGCGAGGGCGGCCAGTTCCTCGCCTCCGTCACGGCGGCCTTCCCGGAGGTCGGGGCCGACGTCGAGAACTGGCAGGCGCAGAAGCGCTGGTTCGCGGTGCTCCACCGTTTCGACGACGCCGGCCGGCACCTCGACTCGCGCATCCGCTCGACCGGCACGACGGCGGACGGCGAGAAGGCGGCCGTCGAGGCCGCCCGCGCGCTCCTCGCCGACTGGCTCGACGCCCTCCCCGGCCGCGCGTACGGGGACGTCGCCATCGCGCCGTTCGCCGTCCGGGTCGAGGGGGCGCTGTTCGGGCTGGTCATCGAGACGGACGAGGAGGACGAGGAGGAGGAAGAAGAGGGCGAGGACGGCGAGGGCGGGGTCTGGGCCGAGCTCTACCCCGACGGCCTCGGCTTCCACGCCCCGTGGGACGGCTGCTACGACACCTGAGCCGCGGCCGCCGTCACCACTTCGCCTCCTGGCGGTCCTTGGGGAACACCCCCGACCGCCGGGCCGACCCCCGCCCGCCGAGGCGGGGGTCGGCCCGTGTGGCGCGGTCAGCCCGCGTACTGGGCGAAGATCTTCGCGAACTCGTACGGCTGCTGCGCGATGTTGGTGCACTTGGAGAGCGAGCCGCCGGTGCAGGCGTTGGCGTCGCGGGTGGCGTCCCAGAAGGCCAGCAGACCGAGGTGGTTCTGCCGGGCGAAGGTCACCAACTGTTGGGCGGCGGCCTGGTTGTAGATCTGGTGGTCGTCGTTCTCGCCGATCATCGGGGTGACACCGACCATGGCCCACAGCTGGGCGTCGGTCTTCGCCGGGTAGAGCGCCTTGAGCTGGCCGAATAGGGCCTGGGCGGCCTGCACGGCGGCGTTGCCGTAGTCGGTGCCGGTCCGGTAGTAGTCCATCGCCATGATGTTCACCAGGTCGACGGCGACCCCGGCGTCGCGGGCGGACTTGACGATGGCGACGCCTTCGGAGGTCAGGCCCTCGGGCAGGACGGGCAGGGTGAAGGAGACCTTGAGGCCGGGGTGGGCCTGCTGGAGCTTGGCGAGCGCGGCGGAGCGGCGGTCGTTGGAGGCGGTGTCGGCGATGGCCGCGCCCTCGATGTCGAAGTCGACGTAGCGCAGGTTGTAGGCGTTGACGACGGCGTCGTACTCGGCGAACAGCGAGTCCACGGTGGTGCAGGCGGCGGCGAGTTCGGTGCCGCTGGCGCCGCCGAAGGAGAGCTTGACGTCGCCGCCGGCCGCGCGCAGCGCGTCGATCTGGTCCTTGGCCCAGCCGGTGCGCGGGTCGTAGGCGTTGAACCAGCTGGCCTTGCAGCCGACGCCGGTCACGAAGCCCATGGTGTAGGCCTTGAGGTTGCCGGACTTGGCCATGTCGGGCATGGACGGGGTGGGCCAGGCGCCCATGTCGATGTAGGGCGCGACGGGGACGGCGACGTTCGGCGGCGGGGTGCTCGGGCCGCCGGTGGGCGTGCCGGTGGGGCCGCCGGTCGGGGTGCCCGAAGTGGGCGGCGGGGTGGTGGGGTTGCCGCCGCCGGGGCCGGTGAGCGTGATGTCGTCGGCGAGGTAGGCGCCCTGCCCGTACCAGCCGTGCAGGTAGACGGTGACGCTGGTGGTGGCCGGGCCGGTGGTGAAACTGGTGGACAGCTGCTGCCAGTTGGCGCCGCCCGGCGTCCAGGTGGCCGGGTCGGTGACGCCGCTGCCGGTGGCGCCCAGGTAGACGTACTGGCCCTGCACCCAGGCGCTGAGGTTGTACGTGGTGTTGGGCTGGACGGTGACGGTCTGGCCGCACTGTGCGGTGTCGCTCGCGCCGACCGCCCCCTTCAGTGCGTAGCTGCCGCTGTGTGCACCGGAGTTGACGACGCTGCCGGTCCCGCCGGAACAGCTCCAGGGGCTGAGCGCGCCGCTCTCCAGGCCGGGGTTGGCGAGCAGGTTGCCGTCGGCGGCGCCGGCGTTCCCGGCGAGCGTGGCGAGGCCGCCGGCGGCGAGCGCGGTGGCGGCGGCGAGGCTCAGCAGCTTGGTGCGACCGGCGGGGCGGCGGTGCGTGGGGGCGGGCTGGGGCGCGCTGGGCATGGGGGTGCCTCTCGGGACGTGGGGCCGCCCGCGCCGCGAAGGGGGAAACGCGGGGCGGGCGGCAGCATGGGGGCTGGTCCGGTGCGGGGGAGGAGCGCGGTGCTGAGCATCAAACTGGACTAGACCAGCTGTGCACGTCAAGCACTTCCGGGGCATCGGAAGCCCGCTGTGGGAAGGTTTTAGGAACGGTTTAAGGCTCTGGAACCCCGTTCTCGGAACACCGCTTCGCACCCTCGGGTGGCACCCCTGTCGACCTTCGGCACCCTGGCAGGAGGATTTTCGGCTCCCGGCAGGCGGCGGCCGCGAAAGCGACGGCGGCGAAGACCGGGCCGGCAGCCCCTCCGGGGAGGAGGCTGCCGGCCCTCATGGCGTCAGAAGCAGGCATCAGAAGCAGCCGTCAGAAACAGCAGTCAGGAGCAGGCATCAGAAGCAGCCGTCAGGAGCAGGTGTAGTTCACGGGTCGGGAGTTCTCGTTCCCGATGAGGGTCTTCTCGTCGGTGCTGATCGCCCTGATCGTGAACGAGTCCGAGACCGCAGGCAGCGAGTCCGCCACCACGCCGTCACGCCACAGGACAGGCCGTCGAATCGACCCGACGAACGCCGTCCCGCCCACGATTCCGTTGCCGCCGATGGCACTTGCCGAGATGGCGCCCGCGCCGATGGTCCGGATCAGCGAACCCTGGGCGTCCCATTCGGCTTCGGCGTAGCTCGTGTTGTTCTGCGTGCCGCCGACGATGCGCCCGTCCCGGACCGCCGCAGGATCGCTGTAGGCGTTGGAGCCCTGCGCGGCGAGCGCGTGCCACTGGCCGTTGATGTCCGAGACGAAGCCGAACGCGTCGGTGGACCCGACGATCCTGCCTTGCTCGTCGATGCCGTTGAGGAGGAGGAAGCTGCTTGCCGGGAGGGGCAGTTCGCGGTACGTTCCCGGCGCGTTCGCCGGCCACACCACCAGGATGAAATTCGTTCCGACTTTGGCCATCCCGGCGATGTCACCGGCGTTGTTGACCACGCTGGCGGACGAGCTGTTCCAGTTCGGATTGAAGGGCAGCACAGTCGTCGTCCCGGTGTGGCTCACCGTCACGGCCCTGAGCTTGTTGTTGACGAGGTCGCCGCCGACGATCAGGCCGGCCGCGTTGACGCCGGACAGGTTGGGATTGCCCGCGGGGAGCCGCAGCACGACCTTCCCGTTGTCCCACAGCGTCCCGCGCCCGTTCGTGATGTCGGTGGGCCAGCTGGGGGACCGCGTTCCGGTGACGCCGACTGCGTACCGGCCGCCGTCGCTCGAGGACACCGTGCCGACCGTCGTGGTGGGCGGCAGCTCCCACGCCGTCTTCTGCCATTGACAGGCCGCCGCCTGGGCGGTGCCGACCGGCACCAGACCGAGTGCCGCCGTGAGCGTCGCCACGGCGAGCGCGGATGCCTTTCGTCGGTTGAATCGGTTCAATCGGTTCAATCGGTTGAACAAGGGATCCACCCTTCCTCACAGGGAGTGCACCTTCCGGTAACTGACCCTGTCAGGGCTCGCCGTGCGGGGTGAAGCACTTTAAGCGAGGGGGAAACAACGGTCGGCAAGGAGGGGGAGGCCCGCCCGCTGGTCCCGGACCGGCGGGCGGGCGGTTCAGCGGGTCACCCGCAACACGGCTTGCACTCCTTGACCTGGACGTCGTCCACGACCGGGCCGGCCGCGCCCGCGTTGGTGCTGGCGAAGGTCAGCGTGGTGGAGGCGTTCCGCGCGACGAAGCTGAACTGGCGCCCCACGTAACCCATGTTGGTCGGCGTCTTGCCGGTGATGTCGAAGGAGAAGTCCTGGAAGTCCTGGCCGTCGACGAGCACCCGGCCGGTCTTCACGGCCGGTGCGGCCGCCGTGTTGCCGGCCAGCGCGTACGTCACGGAGTAGGTGGTGCCCGGAACGGTGGCGAAGGTCTGGGCGACGGCGCCGGTGGTGGCGCCGTTGAGGTCCACCGACTGGTCGCCCTCGGCGGCCTGCCAGAACCCGGCGCCGATCAGGTCGACGCTGCCGCTGGTGACCGTCCACGGGCCGATGGTCTGTCCGGCGTTGAACTCGGCGAAGCTGTTCGCCGGGGCCTTGGGCGACTCGAAGCTTCCGTCGTCGAAGCGGCTGAGGGCGCGGTGGCCGCCGGCGGCCTGCGCCGGGACGGTCACGGCGGTGGCGGCGGCCACGATCACGGCGACGGCGGCGAGGCGGGTGCGCGAGAACGTCATGGGTTCCTCCCCAACGGAATACCGACTGGACGAGCCGATGATCGGCTGTGCCCAGAGGGTCCGCCGTCGCCGTGAGCCCTGCCAAGGCCGGACGGATGGCGTCCGGTGGTGCGGAGGTTCCGTCGACGGGCTCCCGCACGCCGGTTTGACGGGTGATCACCCGGTGCTGGCCGGGCGGCCGGCCTGCGCGCGCCCGGCGGCCGGCCGTGGTGCGGACGCACGGTTCAGACGGTCGTGTCCGCCCGCATGGTGGTGAAGTCCGACGTACGCGCTCCACCTGCGCCTCGGGCGCATCCCACCTCCGGGTGAGCCGAGGGCCGCTCATACGATCAACGACCCCTCTGGCGGTCGGCGGATCGGAGGCGGATCGGAGGTGGATCCGAAGCGGGTCCGAAGCGGATCCCAAGCGCGTCCGAAGCGCGACCGGACGGGCTTGACCTTGAGTGCACTCCAAGGTGAAAGCTGGACGCGTTGATCCACCGCAGCACCCCGCGAGCGGGCAAACACACCACCACGATCGGAGCACCGTCATGCGCAACGCCACGTTCGGTACCAACGGCCCGGAGACCGGCGTCATCGGCCTCGGCTGCATGGGGATGACCTGGGCCTACGACGTGCAGAACCGGGACGACGAGAACTCCGTCCGGGTGATCCGGCAGGCGCTGGACCTCGGCGTCACCCTGATCGACACCGCCGACATGTACGGCCCCTACACCAACGAGGAGGTGGTCGGCGCCGCGCTGGCCGGCCCGTACCGGGAGCGCGCCTTCCTCGCCACCAAGGTCGGCATCGTCCCGGGCGGGTCCGGCCAGTCGGCCCGCGACGGCAGCCCCGAGCACGTGCGCCGCTCGATCGACGACAGCCTGCGCCGCCTCGGCACCGACCACGTCGACCTCTACCAGCTGCACCGGGTCGACCCGGCCGTCCCGATCGAGGAGACCTGGGGCGCCCTCGCCGAGACCGTCGCGGCCGGCAAGGCCCGCCGGATCGGGCTCTCCGAGGTGACCGTCGAGGAGATCAAGCGGGCCCAGTCGGTGCACCCGGTGGCGTCCGTGCAGTCCGAGCTCTCGCTCTGGACCCGGGACGTGCTGGCCGAGGTGCTGCCGTACACCGAGGAGCAGGGCATCGCCTTCCTGCCGTTCTCGCCGCTCGGCCGGGGCTTCCTGACCGGCAGCATCGCCTCCTTCGACGAACTGCCCGCCGACGACTTCCGCCGCCGGCTGCCGCGCTTCCAGCAGGACGCGCTGAAGGCGAACCTGGCACTGGTCGGCAGGGTCAAGGAGGTCGCCGAGCGGATCGGCGCGACGCCCGCGCAGGTCGCGCTGGCCTGGGTGCTGGCACAGGGCCGGCACGTCTTCCCGATCCCGGGCACCAAGACGCCGCGCTACCTGGTGGACAACGCGGGCGCGGCCGAGGTCGTGCTCTCGGCGGCCGATCTGGCCGACCTGGACGCGCTGCCGACGCCGACGGGCGAGCGGTACTGAGCGGCGAGCGGTGCTGAGCGGCCAGCGTCACTGAACAGCGAGCGGTACCGAACGGCGCGGGCTGCCCGGATCACCGGCTCTGGTCACCGGCCCTGGTCGCCGGCCCCGCCTCGGAGCGCCGTCAGGCCTCCCGGACCCAGATCAGCTGCCGCCCGGTCTCGGCGGGAGCCCGGGCGGCGGCCTCGGCGACCCGGTCGAGCCGGTAGCCGAGCTTGCGCGGGACCGCCGCGCTGGCGCCGTTCGCCTCGTCGCAGTGGATCTCCACCCGCGCGATGCCGGGCAGTGCCAGGGCGGCCTCGGTCAGCGCCCCGGCCGTGGTGGTGGCGATGCCGCGGCCGGCGTGCCGGGCGGCGACCCAGTAGCCGATCTCCAGCGCGCCGGGGCCGATCCGGCCGTGCAGGCCGAGGGCGCCGACCACGCGGCCGGGTTCGGCGTCCAGGCCGACCAGGTACATGAAGTCGGTGCCGGCCTCCCAGGCGAGGGAGCCGGCCCGGGCCAGCTCGGCGGTCTGCGCCCGGGTGGGGGGCTCGGCCGCCCACTCCATCCAGGGCCGCAGGTGGTCCAGGTTGGCGCGGACGGCCTTGTTGAGCGCCACCGCGTGCGTGCTGCGGCGGCGCAGCAGCGAGATCCCGCCGGGCAGCCGCAGTTCCTCGGGCGGCCGCCCGGTGGTGACGGCGGTGGGGCCGGGCACGTGGAGCGGGGCGGGCGGGTACTTGCAGGACCGTGACTGCGGGTGGCTCATGACCGCGATTATGTCCTTGGCCGGGACCTGTCACCAATGAATTCCGGACGGCCTCCCACCAGGCCTCTCGCCAGTCCCCGCCACACCCCGGCGCGCCCGGCCGCACTCCCGGCGCACCGGGGCGCGCACACGCCCGGCGGTCAGAGCCTGATCAGCACTTCGTCCAGCTCCTTGCGCCGCAGATCCGGAACCCGCGCCCCCTCGGCCGGGTAGCCGACCGGGATGACGTACGCGGCGCGCTCCTCCAGCGGGCGCTCGCAGACCTCGTTGAGGAACTTCATCGGGCTCGGCGTGTGGGTCAGCGTCGCCAGCCCGGCCTGGTGCAGCGAGGCCAGCAGCAGTCCGACCGCGATCCCCACCGACTCCTTGGTGTAGTAAGGACGCGGCGAATCGGGCCCCTTGTGCACCTCGAACACCACGATCACCGCCGGCGCGTCCTCCAGGAACGGCTTGCGCCAGTCGGTGCCGATCGGCGCCAGCGCGGCCAGCCACTCCTCCGACGCCCGGTGCGCGTAGAACTCGCGCTCCTCGGCCTCGGCGGCCTCGCGCAGCCGCCGCTTGCGCTCCGGGTCGGTGATCACCACGAACCGCCAGGGCTGGACGTGCGCGCCGCTGGGCGCGGTGTTGGCGGTCCGGATCGCCCACTCGACGACCCCGTCCGGGATCGGGCGGGTCGCGTAGTCGCGGACGGTCCGGCGCTGCGCCATCACGTCGTGGAAGGATCTGCTGCGGGCCTCGGCCTCGTGGGCCGGCACCGTCATCGGGGTGAGGGGGACGGTCGGGTAGGGCGTCCCTGCCACTGCACTGTCAACCATGGCCGACAGCACAGCACATGACGGCCGCGCCGGGAAGAGGTCGAGACCAATCCGCAGATCAGGTCCATCCGGCAGGGCCGCTCGGCGGGTCCATCCGGCAGGGCCGCCCGGTGGGGCCGCCCTGCCGGACGGGACTACAGCTCGTGCACCCGCCCGTCCCGGACCTCGATCCGCCGGTTCACCGTGACGGTGTCCAGCATCCGCCGGTCGTGGGTGACCAGCAGCAGGGTCCCGGTGTACGAGCCGAGCGCCGCCTCCAGCTGCTCGATCGCGGGCAGGTCCAGGTGGTTGGTGGGCTCGTCCAGCACCAGCAGGTTGACCCCGCGCGCCTGGAGCAGTGCCAGCGCGGCCCGGGTGCGCTCGCCGGGGGAGAGGGTGCCGGCCGGGCGCTTCACGTGCACCGCCTTGAGGCCGAACTTGGCCAGCAGGGTGCGCACCTCCTCCGGCGTGAACTCCGGGACGGCGGCGGCGAAGGCGTCCGCCAGCGGCTCGCCGCCGAGGAACAGCCCGCGCGCCTGGTCCACCTCGCCGACCACCACGCCGGAGCCCAACGAGGCGCTGCCGCCGTCGAGTTCGAGCCGGCCGAGCAGGGCGGCCAGCAGCGTCGACTTGCCCGCGCCGTTGGCGCCGGTGATGGCGACCCGGTCCGCCCAGTCGATCTGGAGGTCCACCGGGCCGAAGGCGAAGTCGCCGCGGCGGGCGACGGCCGCGCGCAGGGTGGCG
>NZ_JBHXTQ010000132.1:0-13396 GCF_042677305.1 Kitasatospora sp. NPDC127121
TGGCGGGGGCGACCCTACCCCGGGGGGGGGGGGCCCTCATGCAGTGGTAGCCCCGCGTACGTTTGAGCGCGGGGGGGGGGGCGCGGCTGCCCCCCCCCCCCCCGAGTCGCGTCCGGGTCAGGAGTAGACCGGCCCGGTGAACTTCTCGCCCGGGCCCGTGCCCGGCGCGTCCGGGACGATGGAGGCCTCGCGGAAGGCCAGCTGCAGCGAGCGCAGGCCGTCCCGCAGCGGCGCCGCGTGGAAGTTGCTGATCTCCGGGGCGCCGGCGGTGACGAGCCCGGCCAGCGCGGTGATCAGCTTGCGGGCCTCGTCGAGGTCCTTGTCCTTCTCCCCGCCCTCGGCCAGGCCGCACTTGACCGCGGCGGCGCTCATCAGGTGCACCGCGACGGTGGTGATCACCTCGACGGCCGGGACCTCGGCGATGTCCCGGGTGAGGTCGTCGAAGCCGATCGCGTCGTCGTCCGCGCCGGGGGTCTTGGTGGGCTCGCTGCTCAAGGGGGGCTCGTTCCGTCGTGCCGGTGTCAGTACCCCTGGAGCGTACAAGGGCCCTTCCGGAGGCGGACAAAGGTGGTGAGGTGGGGCGGAATAGCGTTCGACTCCGCAGCGCTGTATGCTTCGAGACTGACCGGCCGGGATCCCGTATGGGCACCTGGCCAGCAAGAGGAGGCTCCACCCAGGAGGCCCGAGAGGGCAACCGCGAAAGTCTCCCACCTGGTCGACCTCAGGGTCGACGGGTCCCGGTCCGCGACGGGCGCCACGGCGCCGAGTCGCAGCAGCGCTCCTCACCAGGGTGTTGCCCCCGGATTGTGTGGAGCCCCGCTTGTACCGAGCGGGGCTTTTTTCGTGTCGCGGTGCACACGGTGCCGAACAGGTGCCGGGCAGCGCAGCACGAATGAAGCCCCGCCCAGTGGTCGAGTCCACTACGTGCGTCCGCCGTCCGACGGCCGCATCGCAGAAGGTGCAACCGAGGAGGCCCCATCAGCACCGAGCCCCGCATCAACGACCGGATTCGCGTCCCGGAGGTGCGACTCGTCGGTCCCAGCGGCGAGCAGGTCGGCATCGTGCCGCTTGCCAAGGCGCTGGAGCTCGCGCAGGAGTACGACCTTGACCTGGTCGAGGTCGCGGCGACCGCCCGGCCGCCGGTGTGCAAGCTCATGGACTACGGCAAGTTCAAGTACGAGTCGGCCATGAAGGCCCGTGAGGCGCGCAAGAACCAGGCGCACACGGTCATCAAGGAGATGAAGCTCCGGCCGAAGATCGACCCGCACGACTATGACACCAAGAAGGGTCACGTCGTCCGGTTCCTCAAGCAGGGCGACAAGGTCAAGATCACGATCATGTTCCGTGGTCGTGAGCAGTCCCGCCCCGAGCTGGGCTTCCGCCTGCTGCAGCGGCTCGCCGACGACGTCCAGGACCTGGGCTTCATCGAGTCGTCGCCGAAGCAGGACGGCCGAAACATGATCATGGTTCTTGGCCCGCACAAGAAGAAGACCGAGGCGATGGCCGAGGCCCGCGCCCTCGCCGACGCCCGCAAGGCCGAGCGTCAGGGCCGTACCCCCGGCTCCGACGCCGCTGCGGACGACGACCTGCTGGACGACGACCTGCTGGTCGACGACGAGGTCGCCGATGACGAGGTCGCCGACGACGAGGCGACCGAGGCGGCCGAGGCACAGGACGCCCCGGCCGAGGCGCCGGCCGTCGAGGCCGACGCTCCGGTCGAGCAGCCGGCCGCCTCCCAGGGCGCCTGAGCCTTCACCGGCCAGGGCGGCCCGGGAGACCGGCCCCAAGGTGACGGGGCGCCCCGCCCGGTCACACAGATCCATCCAGTTCACGCCCGCGTGGCGCAGGCCGCGCGGGCGCGGACGGGACCGACGAGGAGATACGGCGAAATGCCGAAGCAGAAGACGCACAGTGGCGCCAGCAAGCGCTTCAAGATCAGTGGCTCTGGCAAGGTGCTCCGCGAGCGCGCCGGCCGTCGCCACCTCCTGGAGCACAAGCCCTCGACGCTGACCCGCAAGCTGGCCGGGACCGTCGAGCTGGCCCCCGCTGACGCCAAGAAGATCAAGAAGCTTCTCGGCAAGTGATCGCCCTCCCGCCCGGCGCGAGCCGTGAGCGGGGCAGCTGATCCTTCCCGACCCATTCGAATGACGGACCACGTGAAGTAGTCCGTGGTCCAACCCAAGGAGTAATCAAGTGGCACGCGTCAAGCGGGCAGTCAACGCCCACAAGAAGCGCCGGGTCATCCTGGAGCGCGCCAGCGGCTACCGTGGCCAGCGCTCGCGCCTGTACCGCAAGGCCAAGGAGCAGGTCACCCACTCGCTGGTCTACAACTTCAACGACCGCAAGAAGCGCAAGGGCGACTTCCGTCAGCTGTGGATCCAGCGCATCAACGCTGCGGCCCGTGCCAACGGCATCACCTACAACCGCTTCGTGCAGGGCCTGAAGGCCGCCAGCGTCGAGATCGACCGCAAGATGCTGGCCGACCTGGCCGTCAACGACCCGGGCGCGTTCGCGTCGCTGGTCGAGGTCGCCCAGAAGGCGCTGCCGGCCGACGTGAACGCCCCCAAGGCTGCCGCCGACGCCGCCTGATCTTCCGAGATCAGTTGAGCTCTGACCGGACCCGCAGGCTCCCTGCGGGTCCGGTTCTGCGTTTCCCCGGATCTTCAGCGCCGCCCGCCACAGAGAACGAGACCATGCCGAGCACCGACACCCCCCTGCTCACCTCCCTGCGCTCGCCGCGCGTCGTCGCCGCCCGCCGGCTCGCCAAGCGGAACCAGCGCACCAAGGAACGCCGCTTCCTGGTCGAGGGCCCGCAGGCCGTCCGGGAGGCCGTCGCCTTCGGCCAGCTGCCGGACTCGGCCGAGCACGCCGTGGTCGAGGTGTACGTGACCCCGGAGGCCGCCGAGCGGCACGCCGCCCTCGTCGAGGCGACGCTGGCCGAGGGGCTGCCGGTGCTGACCGCCACCGACGAGGTGATCGCCGACATCTGCGACACGGTGACCCCGCAGGGCATCGTGGCGCTCTGCCGCTTCATCGACACCCCGTTCGCCGAGGTGCTCAAGGCCCGCCCCAAGCTCGTCGCGGTCCTCGCCCACGTCCGCGACCCCGGCAACGCCGGCACCGTGCTGCGCACCGCCGACGCGGCCGGCGCGGACGCCGTGGTGCTCACCGACGCCTCGGTGGACCTGTACAACCCGAAGGCCGTCCGGGCCTCCGTCGGCAGCCTGTTCCACCTGCCGGTGGCGGTCGGCGTGCCGGTCGAGGAGGCCGTCGCGCAGCTGCGCGCGGCCGGGGTCCGGGTGCTCGCCGCGGACGGCGCGGGGGAGCGCGACCTGGACCAGGAGCTCGACGAGGGCACCCTGGGCGCGCCCGGCGCGTGGGTGTTCGGCAACGAGGCCTGGGGGCTCCCGGAGGAGACCCGCGCGCTGGCCGACGAGGTCGTGCGCGTCCCGATCCACGGGCACGCCGAGAGCCTCAACCTGGCCACCGCCGCGGCCGTCTGCCTGTACGCCTCGGCCCGGGCGCAGCGCTCGCCCGGCGGCTGCCGCTCGAACGCCTGACCCGCACGCTCCAGTCGCCACCGGCCGAGGGCCTACTACAGGGGGCTGCGAGGCGCTAGGGTCTGCCTCTGTGGGGGGAACGGCACGGTGGGTAATCGGGGAGGACACCCATGGTCGGCAGCGGGCCAGAGCTCGACCCGGACGACCTACCGGACGGCCTGGTGGTCGCCGATGCGCTGGGCCGGGTGGTCTGCTTCAACCGGGCCGCGGCCCGGCTCACCGGCCTGCCCCCGGAGGCCGCGCTCGGTAGCGGGCTGGAGGACGTCCTCCCGCTGGAGGACCTGGACGGCCGCCGCTGGTGGCAGCTGACCGACCCGTACGGCGGCCTGGCCACCCGCACCGGCCAGCCGGAGCGCAACCTGCTGCTGCCCGGCGGCCGCGAGGTGCTGGTCTCCGCCCGGTACGTCCGGGACGTGCCGCTGGGGCCGCCGCAGCGGGTGGTGGTCGCGCTGCGCGGCACCGAGGCCCGTCGCCGCACCGAGCGCAGCCACGCCGAGCTGATCGCCACCGTCGCCCACGAGCTGCGCTCGCCGCTCACCAGCGTCAAGGGCTTCACGGCGACGCTGCTGGCCAAGTGGGAGCGGTTCACCGACGGGCAGAAGCGGCTGATGCTGGAGACGGTGGACGCCGACGCCGACCGGGTCACCCGGCTGATCGCCGAGCTGCTGGACATCTCCCGGATCGACGCCGGCCGGCTGGAGCTGCGCAAGCAGGTGGTCGACCTGGCCGCCGCGGTGCGCCGGCACGTCGAGCGCAAGGTCGCCACCGGCATCCCCGAGGAGCGCTTCGACGTCCGGATCAGCGAGTCGCTGACCGTCCTGTGGGCCGACCCGGACAAGGTCGACCAGGTGCTGGCCAACCTGCTGGAAAACGCGGTGCGCCACGGCGAGGGAACTGTCACGATCGAGGTGGCACCGGCCAAGGAGGTCGTCGAGGCGCCCCTCTGGGAGCGCTCGGGCACCCCTCCCCGCATCGTGGAAGGAACCGCGGTCACCGTGAGCGACGAAGGAAGCGGCATCCCCGAGGAGTCGATGCCGCGCGTCTTCACCCGCTTCTGGCGCGGTTCCAAGCGCGGCGGCACCGGCCTGGGCCTGTACATCGTCAAGGGCATCGTGGAGGCCCACGGCGGCTCGATCCGGGTCGACCGGGCCCCCTGCGGCGGCGCCCGGTTCCGATTTATCCTGCCCGCCAGCGTTCCGGACTTCATGCTCTGAAGGAGCATGAACGACGAGCAGAGCATGCTCTGAAAGAGATGAACGACAAGCAGAGCATGCTCTGAAGGAGCTCTGAAGGAGCATGAACGCATGCTCCGGGGTCCCGCTGGACGGGCTTCCAGGCAGCCGCGCTACGCGCTGCGACTACACTCGACCTTTGGCGTTGTGGTACGCCCTGTGCGGCTGAGCCGCGGACACCCCTCTTCCCCGTCGTACGGAGAACGGCTGCCCGTGCCCCGGCCACACCGGGCGTACCGCAGAGGCAGCCACCCTTACCTGAGCACGGACGAGCAGGAGCACGGGAAGATAGAGATGTCGGCACCCAACAAGTCGTACGACCCGGTCGAGGTCGAGGCCCTCAAGCCCGAGGTGGTGGAGCAGGCGCGGGACGAGGCCGTCGCCGCCTTCGCCGCCGCCAGCACGCTCGACGAGCTGAAGGAGGCCAAGGTCGCCCACACCGGCGACCGTTCCGCGCTCTCCCTCGCCAACCGCGAGATCGGCGCCCTGCCCCCGCACGCCAAGGCCGCCGCCGGCAAGCTGATCGGCCAGGCCCGCGGCGCCGTCAACAAGGCCCTCGCCAAGCGGCAGGCCGAGCTGGAGGCGGAGCGCGACGCCCGCGTGCTGGTCGAGGAGGCGGTGGACGTCACGCTGCCGTACGACCGCGCCCCGCGCGGCGCCCGGCACCCGCTGACCACCCTGGCCGAGCGCATCGAGGACACCTTCGTCGCGATGGGCTACCAGGTTGCCGAGGGCCCCGAGGCCGAGGCCGAGTGGCTGAACTTCGACGCCCTCAACCTGGGCCCGGACCACCCGGCCCGCTCGATGCAGGACACCTTCTTCGTGCAGGCCCCGGACGGCTCCGCCGACTCCGGCGTGGTGATGCGCACCCAGACCTCCCCGGTCCAGGCCCGTACCCTGCTCGACCGCGAGCCCCCGGTCTACGTGGTCTGCCCCGGCCGCGTCTACCGCACCGACGAGCTGGACGCCACGCACACCCCGGTGTTCCGCCAGGTCGAGGGCCTCGCGGTGGACGAGGGCATCACCTTCGCCGACCTCAAGGGCACCATCGAGGTGCTGGTCGAGAAGCTGATCGGCGGCGGCCTGGAGCTGCGCTGGCGCCCCTCGTACTTCCCGTTCACCGAGCCGAGCGCCGAGATCGACCTGCAGTGCTTCGTGTGCCGCGGCGAGAGCGTCGGCAACCCGGACCGCCCCTGCCGGACCTGCTCCTCCGAGGGCTGGATCGAGCTCGGCGGCTGCGGCGTGGTCAACCCGCGCGTGCTGGTCGCCTGCGGCGTCGACCCCAACCGCTACAGCGGGTTCGCCTTCGGCCTGGGCCTGGAGCGGATCCTGATGAATCGTCACAACGTCGCCGACATGCGCGACATGGTCGAGGGTGACGTGCGCTTCACCCTCCCGTTCGGGATGGAGATCTGATGCGCGTCCCGCTTTCCTGGCTGCGTGAGTACGTCGACCTGCCGGCCGGCGAGACCGGCCGTGACGTGGCGGAGCGCCTGGTCCGGGCCGGCCTGGAGGTCGAGACCGTCGAGCAGCTCGGCGGCGACCTCAAGGGCCCGCTGGTGGTCGGCGAGGTGCTCTCCATCGAGCAGCTGACCGGCTTCAAGAAGCCGATCCGGCACTGCCTCGTCAACGTCGGCGACGCCAACGGCACCGGCGAGCCGCAGGAGATCGTCTGCGGCGCCACCAACTTCGCCGTCGGCGACAAGGTCGTCGTGGTGCTCCCGGGCGCCGTGCTGCCCGGTCCCTTCCCGATCGCGGCCCGCCAGACCTACGGCCGCACCTCGGCCGGCATGATCTGCTCGGCCCGCGAGCTCGGCATGGGCGACGACCACGACGGCATCATCGTGCTCCCGCCGGAGTTCGAGCCCGGCACCGACGCGATCGAGCTGCTCCAGCTGGTCGACGAGGTGCTGGACATCGCCGTCACCCCGGACCGCGGCTACTGCCTGTCGCTGCGCGGCGTCGCCCGCGAGGCCGCCGCCGCGTACGGGCTGCCGCTGGCCGACCCGGCGCTGCTCGACGTGCCGCCGGCCAACTCCTTCGGCTACCTGGTCAAGGTCAACGACCCGGCCGGCTGCGACCGCTTCGTGGCCCGCACGGTCGTCGGCATCGACCCGACCGCCAAGTCCCCGATCTGGCTGCAGCGCCGCCTCCAGAAGGCCGGCATCCGCCCGATCTCGCTGACCGTCGACATCACCAACTACGTGATGCTGGAGGTCGGCCAGCCGCTGCACGCCTACGACAAGCAGCGCGTGAGCGGCCCGATCACGGTCCGCCGGGCGGAGCAGGGCGAGAGCCTGACCACCCTCGACGGCGTGCAGCGCAAGCTCTCCGCCGAGGACCTGCTGATCTGCGACAACAGCGGCCCGATCGGCCTGGCCGGTGTCATGGGCGGCGCCTCCACCGAGATCCTCGACCCGGCCGCCGGCCCGGGCACCACCGAGGTGATCATCGAGGCGGCGCACTTCGAGCCGGTCGCCATCGCCCGCGCCGCCAAGCGGCACAAGCTGCCCTCCGAGGCGTCCAAGCGCTTCGAGCGCGGCGTCGACCCGGAGGCCGCCCGCGCCGCCGCCCAGCGCGCCGTCGACCTGCTGGTCCTGATCGCCGGCGGCACCGCCGAGGCCGGGGTCACCGACATCGCCGCCCCGCACCCGGTGCGCACCATCACCATCTCCGCCGACCTGCCCGACCGGGTCGCCGGCACCGCGTACGGCCGCGAGACCGTGACCCGGCGCCTGCAGGAGATCGGCTGCTCGGTCGCCGGCGCCGACGTCCTGGAGGTCACCCCGCCGACCTGGCGCCCCGACCTCACCGACCCGTACGACCTCGCGGAGGAGGTCATCCGGCTGGAGGGCTACGACAACGTCCCCGCCCGGATGCCCAACGTGCCCCCGGGCAAGGGCCTGACCGAGGCCCAGCGCGTCCACCGCCGGATCGGCGTCGCGCTGGCCGGGGCCGGCTACGTCGAGGTCAACAACTACCCGTTCCTCGGCGAGAGTGCCTTCGAGGCGCTCGGCCTGGAGCCGGACGACCGGCGTCGGCGCACCGTCAAGCTGGTCAACCCGCTCAACGACGAGGAGCCGGCGCTGCGCACCACGCTGCTGCCGGGCCTGCTCGGCTCGCTGCGGCGCAACGTCGGCCGCGGCAACACCGACCTGGCGATCTACGAGACCGGCACCGTCTTCCTGCCCAAGGACGAGCTGTCCGTGGCCCCGCGCCCGGCCGTCGACCGCCGGCCCAGCGCCGAGGAGCTGGCCGCGCTGGACGCCGCGCTGCCGGACCAGCCGCGCCGGGTCGCCGTCGCCCTCGCGGGCGAGCGGCTGCCGTCCGGCTGGTGGGGCCAGGGCGCCGGGGCGTCCTGGGCGGACGCCGTCCAGGCGGCCCGTACGGTGGCCCGCGCGGCCGGCGTCGAGCTGACCGTGCGGCAGGGGCAGCGGGCGCCGTGGCACCCGGGCCGCTGCGCCGAGCTGGTCGTCACCGGCACCGACCGGGTGGTCGGCCACGCCGGTGAGCTGCACCCGCGCGTCGTCAAGGCGCTCGGCCTGCCGGCCCGCACCAGCGCGATGGAGATCGACGTCGACCTGCTCACCGCGGACGGCGCCGAGAAGGTCAACGGCCCTGCGGTCTCCGGCTTCCCGGTGGCCACCCAGGACGTCGCGCTGATCGTCGACGCCGCCGTTCCGGCCGCCGACGTGGAGGCCGCGCTGCGCTCCGGCGCGGGCGAACTGCTGGAGGCCATCCGGCTGTTCGACGTCTTCACCGGCGAGCAGGTCGGCGAGGGCCGCAAGTCGCTGGCGTACGCGCTGCGCTTCCGCGCCGCGGACCGCACGCTGACCGCCGACGAGGCGACCGCCGCCCGCGAGGCGGCCGTCGCCGAGGCCGTCGCCCGTACCGGCGCGGTGCTGCGCGGCGCCTGATCCCGTCAGGCCTCAGGGCCCCGTTCGGACCTCGGTCCGGGCGGGGCCCTTTGCCGTTCCTCGACTTTTCCTGCCTTCCCTCGCCTGCCCTCACCTTTCCTTGGCTTCCCTCACCTTTCCTTGGCTTGACGGAACGTCACCATGTCCACTTAACTCATTAACTATGGAACTAGATAAAGGCGCCGACCTGCCCCCTCCGATCGAGTTCCGCCTGGACCCGGCCTCCGGTGTCCCGACCTATCTGCAACTCGTGCAGCAGGTCGAACAGGCGCTGCGGATGGGCTGGTTGACGGAGGGGGACCGGCTTCCCCGGGTGCGCGAGGTGGTGGCGGGGCTGGCGATCAACCCCAACACCGTGCTCAAGGCGTACCGCGAGCTGGAGCACCGCGGCCTGGCCGTCGGCCGGCGCGGCCAGGGCACCTTCGTGCGCGGACTGCCCGCCGGGGTGGTGCCGTTGCGCGAACGGGCCGCGCTGCGGCGGGGGTTGCTGGACTGGATGTGCGCGGCGCGGGCCACCGGGCTGGACGAGGACGGGATGACCGCGGTGTTCGAGGACACGCTGCGCGACCTGCGGAACGGAGAGGTGGCGTCATGACGGCGGACACCGTGATCGACTGCGGCGGGATCGGCAAGCGCTACCGCCGCTCCTGGGCGCTGCGGGACTGCCATCTGGCCGTCCCCGCCGGGCGCGTGGTGGCACTGGTCGGGCCGAACGGCGCCGGCAAGACCACGCTGCTGGGCCTGGCCGCCGGGCTGACCCGGCCGAGCGAGGGCGCCATGACCGTTCTCGGCGACCAACTGCCGGGCTCACCGGCGGCGTTGGACCGGATCGGGTTCGTCGCCCAGAACGCCGCGCTCTACCCCGGAGTGCCCGTGCGCGACCTGCTCCGGATGGGCCGGTACCTGAACCGCCGCTGGGACGACGCCCGGGCGCACGCCCACCTGGAGGGCCTCGGCATCCCGCTGGACCGCAGGTACGGCCGCCTCTCCGGCGGCCAGCAGGCCCAGGTCTCGCTCGCCCTGGCGCTCGCCAAGCGCCCCGAACTGCTGCTGCTGGACGAGCCGTTGGCCGCTCTGGACCCGCTGGCCCGGCACGACTTCATGGCGGTGCTGCTGACCGCGGTGGCCGAGGACGGCCTGTCCGTGGTGTTCTCCTCGCACGCCGTCAACGAGCTGGAGCAGAGCTGCGACCACCTGGTGGTGCTCGGCGGCGGCCGGGTCCAGGTGGCGGGCGAGGCGGACGACCTGGTGGCCGGCCACCGGATGCTGACCGGCCCGACCGCCGGGGCGGACGAGGTCGCCGCCCGGCTGCCGGTGGTCCGCGACCGCAGGGCCGGGGCGCAGTCGCACCTGCTGGTGCGGACCGGCGGCGTGGACGCCCCCGTCTCCGCCGGATGGCGCCAACAGCGCGTCGGCCTGGAGGAGTTGGTGCTCGCCTACCTGCGCGAGCCGACCGCCTCCGCCCTGCCCGGCCCGCGCGGGGCCGTCCGCGCGTCCGTCCGTACGTCCGAGAAAGCGATGCTGTCATGAGTGCCGTCACCGCCGTTCCCGCCGCGCTGCCCCGGGCCGGGGCGGTGCGGGCGGCGTGGCTGCGGCACCGGCCCGCGCTGCGGGTGCTGCTGGGCGTCCTGGCCGGGCTCGTCCTGCTGCTGGCCGTCACCGGGTACTTCCTGCACGCCGGGTTCGACCGGTCCGGCGCGGGTGACTGCGACATGGCGACGCGGGCCTGCAACGAGCACTGGAAGGGGTTCCTGCGCGAGTACGGCACCGAGCTGATGGTCGGCGCGAACATCGTCTACTTCCTCGGCGGCGCCCTCGGCGCCTTCGCCGGCGGCCCTTTGCTGGCACGGGAGTTCGAGCACGGAACGGTCCGCTTCGCCTGGACCCAGGGGGCCGGACGGACCAGGTGGACGGTGGGCGTGCTGGCCGTCGCGGGCGGCGTGCTGGCCGTCGCGACGGCGCTGGCGGGCGTGGTGACCAACTGGTGGCTGGAGCCGATGGCGAGGCAGTCGGGCCGCTTCACGCCGCTGCTGTTCACGGCCGCCGCGCCCGCCCTGGTCGGCCGGGTCCTGTTGGTCTTCGCGCTGTCCGCGCTCGCGGGCGCGGTGCTGCGGCGGACGGTGGTGGCGGTGGGGATCGGGGTGGCGGCCTCGGTCGTGTCCACGCTGGTCGCCCAGTCCCTGCGGTTCGACTACCGCGCCCCGCTCCAGGACACCTTGCACACGCTGGCGCAGGCCTCGGTCGACCACCGCTGGGAGGGGAGCACGTGGATCACCGACCCGGCCGGGAACCGGATGAGCATCGGGCGGCTCTACGACGCGGGGAACGACTACTACGGCGCCCAGAAGCTGGTGAGCGAGGGCGGCTACTCGGCGCACGAGATCTACCAACCGGGCAGTCGCTACTGGTCGTTCCAGTTCATCGAGCTCGGCTGGATGGCGGTCCTGGCGGTGCTGCTGTGCGCGGCGGCGGTCTGGTGGGTGCGCAGGCGGGCGGTCTGACCTGCGTCTTTGAAGAGCCTTGAAGAGACTTTGTCAAAACCCTTGCGGGGACGGGGAAGGAGGGCCCTTAATTCTCGTTAGGAAAGTTTCCTAACCCCCCGAGGAAACGGAGCATCGTATGCGTCCCCAGCACCACCGTGCCCTCCGCATCGCCCTCGCCGCCGCCCTGGTGGCCGCGCCCCTCACGGTCGCGGCCGCCGGCGCCGCCACCGCCGCGCCGACGTCCGCGACGTCCGTCCAGCTCAAGGGAGTCGGCCTGGACGACCCGCACAAGAAGGACATCGCGATGCAGCTGGTGTCCAGCGCGGAGAACTCCTCGCTGGACTGGAAGGCCCAGTACAAGTACATCGAGGACATCGGCGACGGGCGCGGCTACACCGCCGGCATCATCGGCTTCTGCTCCGGCACCGGCGACATGCTGGACCTCGTCCAGCACTACACCGACCTCAAGCCGGGCAACGTCCTCGCCAAGTACCTGCCGGCCCTGAAGAAGGTCAACGGCAGCGCCTCGCACGCCGGCCTCGGCACCCCCTTCGTCAACGACTGGGCCGCCGCCGCCAAGGACACGGTCTTCCTGCAGGCCCAGAACGACGAGCGCGACCGGGTGTACTTCAACCCCGCCGTCAACCAGGCCAAGTCCGACGGCCTGCGCGCGCTCGGCCAGTTCGCCTACTACGACGCCATCGTCATGCACGGCCCCGGCAACAGCTCGGACAGCTTCGGCGGCATCCGCGCCGCCGCCCTGAAGAAGGCCAAGACCCCCGCCCAGGGCGGCGACGAGGCCACCTACCTCAAGGCCTTCCTGGACGCCCGCAAGGTGGTCATGAAGAAGGAGCAGGCCCACTCCGACACCAGCCGGGTCGACACCGAGCAGTCGGTCTTCCTCAACGCGAAGAACTTCGACCTCAACCCGCCGCTCAAGTGGAAGGTCTACGGCGACAGTTACGCCATCAACAGCTGACGCAACGCCGAGCGGGGCCCGGGAGCAGCACCTCGCTCCCGGGCCCCGCCGCCGTCCACCGGCCGGTGCTCAGGCGCTCGCGGTGTAGTCGTAGAAGCCGCGGCCGGACTTGCGGCCCAGCAGGCCCGCGTCGACCATCCGGGACAGCAGCGGGGGAGCCGCGTACAGCGGCTCCTTGTACTCGTCGTACATCGACTCGGCGATCGAGACGATGGTGTCCAGACCGATCAGGTCGCACAGCCGCAGCGGGCCCATCGGGTGGGCGCAGCCGGCCTCCATGCCCTTGTCGATGTCGGAGGCCGTGGCCACGCCCGACTCGAACATCCGCACCGCGGACAGCAGGTAGGGCACCAGCAGCGCGTTGACCACGAAGCCGGCCCGGTCGCGGGCGCGGATCGGCTCCTTGCCGAGCTCCTGGGAGGCGAAGGCCTCGACCCGCTCGGTGGTCACCGCCGAGGTGGTCAGCGTCGGGATGACCTCGACCAGCTTCTGCACCGGCGCCGGGTTGAAGAAGTGCAGGCCGATCACCTGCTCGGGGCGGGAGGTGGCGGCGGCCAGCTTCACGATCGGGATCGACGAGGTGTTGGAGGCCAGGATCGCGTCCCGGCGCTCGACCACCTGGTCCAGGGTCTGGAAGATCTTGACCTTGATGTCCTCGCGCTCGGCGACCGCCTCGACCACCAGGTCGCGGTCGGCGAAGTCGGCCAGGTCCACGGTGAAGGCCAGCCGGGCCAGCGCCGCGTCCCGCTCCTCCGGGCTCAGCTTGCCGCGCTTGACCGCCGTGTCCAGGGAGTTGGTCAGCCGGGTACGGCCGAACTCCAGCGCCTCGCCGCTGGCCTCCGCCACCAGGACGTCCAGCCCGGCCCGGGCGAAGACCTCCGCGATGCCCGACCCCATCAGGCCGCAGCCGATCACTCCGACGCGCGCGATGTCACTCACTCAGTTGCCCTTCGGTGGTGCTGGGGATCGCCCAGCGACTGGTGACCCAGCGAGCTGCTGGTCAACGGGCCGGTGTGCCGGAATGGGTGCACCGGTCACCGTCCCGACGACGTTACTACTCCGTACCGGCCAGTAGGTCACCCCCTCCCCGGCCGGGTGCCAGTGCCTAGGGCGTGTCTGACAATTCGCGCCGGATCAGCGCGCGGCGGTGGGCGCCCGGCTGGGCGTGCCGGCGAAGCGTCCTCGTACTGGGCCGTACTTGGACGTTTCGCCGGTGCGTCCAGGC
>NZ_JBHXTQ010000133.1:0-12716 GCF_042677305.1 Kitasatospora sp. NPDC127121
GCCCGACAGTCTCTCCGGACCATTCCCCCATCGCCACAACACGAGTCTGGCCCCGCCGCTCACGCGGCGGGGCCAGAACCCAACATCTTCATCAGTCTTCTAGGGGCCGCTCAGGGACACTGCCAGCGGCTTTGAGACGGCCTTCCCGGGCCTTCTCGCCCCAGCATCACCGCAGGTCAGCGACTTGCGGGCGCTGTCAAGCCGGTGGCATCGCGGCTAGGTCGCACTGCTTCGCATCAGCCCGAACAGGCCACCCGCTGGGCCTGCTGCCAGGCGCAGACCGGGCAGAGCGTGCTGCCCGGGTGGTCGGCGGGCAGTTCGGTCGGCTCCCCGCACAGGACGCAGTCGGCCCGCGGCCCGGTCGACGCCGGATCGCGCGCCAGCGCCGCCTGCGCCCCGCCGTCGGGGGCGAACTCGCAGACCGCCGTGTCCTCGTTCCTCGCGCTGTCGCTCATGCCGCCTTCCTACTCCGCCCCCGGCCCCCGCCGCAAGGCGCCGCCGACCCGAGCCCGAACCGAGCGCCGGCCCGCCCTGACCCAGCCTGACCCGGTCCCCGCACTCCTCGATCAGGGCGGCGGCGCCGTCCAGGAGCGGGCGCAGCCCGAACCGGCCCGCCCCCGCCCGACCCGACCCAGCTCCCCCCGGACGACCCGCCGACGGCGGGCCCACGACGCCCGGCTACGGTGACCGCATGGCCACCGACCTCCAGCGGCGCCTGCTCGCCGCCCGCGCCAGCGCACCCTCCTACCCCGAGGTCGGCGCCACCCGCGGCGGCCCGCTGCCGGACGGCTACGCGCACCTGCGGCGGCGCGTGCACCTGGGCCGAGGGCCTCAGGTGCTGGCCCGGGCCGGGCGGTACGTACTCGGCTGGGGCAGCCAGCTGGGCACCGGTTTCGCCGTGTACCCGCACGCGCCGGCCGAGCCGGGGTCGACGGTGCTGCTGCGGCTGAGCCTGCCGGGCAGCCGGTGGCCCCGGCTGGTGATCCCGTGCCGGGTGGTGTGGACGGTCGAGGAGCCGGACCGGATCGGCTTCGCGTACGGCACGCTCCCCGGGCACCCGGAGTGCGGCGAGGAGGCGTTCCTGGTGTCCATGGACGCCGCCGGCGAGGTGTGGTTCGAGGTGTCGGCGTTCTCCCGGCTGACCGCCTGGTACGCGCGGCTGGGCCGGCCGGTCGCGCTGCTCTGCCAGTACCTGGCGATCGAGCGCTACCTGGCCGCGGTGGCCGCCGCCATGGCCGTGGCCGAGCCGGCCGGGCCCGCGGGCCCGGCCGATCCCGCCGTCGAGTAGCGCGTCGAGTCGGCCTAAGGAATGTCGGCCGAAGGAGTCCCGCCCGAGCGAGTCCCGGCCGCAGAAGTCGGGTCAGCCGAAGAAGGAGAGCCGCACCGTCCGGCGCGGATTGTCGCCGTTGGTGTCGATCAGCACCACGGACTGCCAGATGCCGAGCGCCAGCTGGCCGCCGATCACCGGCAGGGTGGCGTGCGGGGCGACCAGGCCGGGCACCACGTGGTCCCGCCCGTGGCCGGGGCTGCCGTGCCGGTGGCGCCAGCGGTCGTCGGCGGGGAGCAGTTCGCGCAGGGTGGCGAGGAAATCGTCGTCGCTGCCGGAGCCGGTCTCCAGCACCGCGATTCCGGCGGTGGCGTGCGGGACGAAGACGTTGAGCAGGCCGTCGCAGCCGGCGGCCCGCTCGGTGAGGAACGCGGCACAGCGGTCGGTGATGTCGAGCGCGACCTCTCGGCTGCCGGTGGTGATCTCGATGGTGGTGGTCTGGAAGAGGCCCTGGTGGGTGGAGTGGATGTTGTCCGCCATGGCGCCATCCTGACCCACCTCGACGGGCCTCGCGCAGCACCTCGCCGACTCCGCCTGTGGGGGCGGCGAGGTGCACTAGGCTGAAAGGTTTAGACCACATCGGCCCGGCCGGGGCATGCCCGGATCCGAGCACGCCGAAGACCCGACGGTCCGTGTGGTCCGCCGGGTCGGGGTCCCGATCCGCACCGGGTGGCCCGGGAGGCCCGGGCCGCGGAGCCGTAGGCCCCGGGCCGACGGGCGCTAGCCGCGCCCGCCGAAGAGGCTTCGCCGCAGCCGGCGCAGTGGCGTCAGCAGCGAGATCCGCGCGTGACGACGCTTGGCCGTCGGGGCGTCCGCGCCGCGCGGCGTCAGCTCCCTTATCAACCCGAGCGCCTCGGCGGTGTCCACCGCCGGGAGCGCGGGCGCGCCGAGCACGGCCAGGTGTCGGTCGATCCGACGGCCGGTCGTGCCGACACCGCACTGGATCGCCGGCACGCGGGGCCGAGTCCGCACTTGCATGTGTTCCATCAGTTTTCCCACCCCTACGAGGCGCCAGGGCCGTGAGGCGAAGACTATCCGCGATGGACGGCCTTCGCGCAACCGTCCTTGGTGTTGTGCCACCGTACCGTGCGGCGTCAACTGACGATGCACCAGGGGCCACCAGGGCGATCACGACTAGGCATCAATGATGGTGCACGACCGGCCATCTGTCAGCAGTACCCGGGGCACAGGTCCGGCGCCCGGCCGCACGGCGCACGCCGGGCGCACGCGACCCCGCACGCGTCCCTGCGGGCGGCCCGGCGGCCATGAGGGATGCCGCGGCGGATGCGGCGGTGAACACGACGCGGATACCGCAGTGGATATAGGGGACAGCCGGGGCCGTCGACAAAGCGACCGGTCGACACCTCCAGGCTTCATGAAGTGAACACATTCGAGGGATTGACTCCGGGGAATCCTCCAAGCAGTATCTGTGAGAACGCGTCCGCGCCCGCATCGCACCCGGGTGCGTGTTCGAGTGATGAAGAACTCCGGCTCCCGCGAGCCACTGCCCGGCCGCCTCGACGCTGCGGTGGCCAGGCTCGCGAGGTGCCCGGAAAGGCGGTCGGCCGTAGAGGGTCGGCCGGGCCGCCGCCAGGCTGCCGGTGCCGCCCCGTTCAGGGCCCGGCACCGGCGGTTCCGGGCCCAGCGGCGATCGTGGCCACGGTTCCACCGCGGCCGGTCAGCCCGGCCGGTCACCTCGGCCGATCACCCCGGTCGGACGTCCCCGCAGGTCGCACCCGGTCGATCGGTAGACTCGGCCAGCGTGCCCCTCCTCCTCAGCATCGTGCTCCCGGTCCACGGCGTGGAGCGGTTCCTGCCGCGCTGCCTCGACTCGATCCTCGGCGACACCCCCGCCACGGAGTCCCGTTTCGAGGTGATCGCGGTCGACGACCTCTCCCCCGACGGCTCCGGCGCGATCCTGGACGCCTACGCGGCCCGCGACCCCCGACTGCGGGTCCTGCACCTCACCGAGAACCAGGGCCTCGGCGGCGCCCGCACCGCCGCCCTGGCGCAGGTGCGCGGCGAGTACGTCTGGTTCGTGGACAGCGACGACTGGCTGCCCGAGCGGACGGTGGGCGCGATCCTGGACGAACTGGAGCAGGAGCGGGAGCGCGGGCCCGGGACGCCCGCCGACGTCCTGCTCACCGGCTTCACCCACGTCTACCCGGACGGCGAGACCGAGCCGAACCCCTGGCGCCACGTGCTGGCCGACTCCCCGCTGGTCGAGGGGTGCACGCTGGCCGAACACCCGGCGCTGTTCCAGACCGTGATGTCGGTCTGGAACAAGGTGTTCCGCCGCGCCTTCCTGGAGGGCCTCGGAGTCTCCTTCGGCCGCGGCTACTACGAGGACATCTCGGTCACCTACCCCGCGCTGCTGGCCGCCGAGCGGCTGCGCTACCTCGACCGCCCCTGCTACTTCTACCGGCGCGGCCGGGACGGCGCGATCACCGCCACCGCCTCTCCCAAGCACGCCGACGTGTTCGCCCAGTACGACGCGATCTTCGCCTTCCTGGACCGCCCGGACCGCCCCGGCCGACCCGTCCCCGACGCACTGCGCACCCTGGTCTTCGACCGGACCGTCCGGCAGGCGCTGAACGTCTACGACACCCCCGGGCTGGTCCCCGCCGACCGGCGCAAGGACTTCTTCCGCCAGATCGCCCGGCACTTCGCCCGGCACCGCCCGACCGGCTACCGCTACCCCGGCGGCGTGCGCGGCGTGCAGTACCGGCTGGCCGCGCGCGGCGCCCGGATCGCGTACGCGGAGCTGCGCCGCACCGGGCAGCTCCCGCGCGAACTCAAGCGCGGGGCAAGGGCGGTGGCCCCGGCCGTGAAGAAGGGCGTGCGCAGCGGCGCGCGGTTCACCGCGTACAACGCCTTCCGCCGGCTGCCGCTGGACGAGCACCTGGCGGTCTACGCGGCGTACTGGCACCGGGGTTACGCGTGCAGCCCGGCGGCGATCTACGAGAAGGCCAGGGAACTGGCGCCGCAGATCCGGGGCGTGTGGGTGGTGGAGAACCGCAGGCAGGCCGCGGCCATGCCGCCCGGCGTGCCGTACGTGATCGTCAACACCCCCGCCTACCTCAAGGCGATGGCGACCGCCAAGTACTTCGTCAACAACGTCAACTTCCCGCGCACGATGGCGAAGCGGGCGGGCACCGTGCACGTGCAGACCCAACACGGCACCCCGCTCAAGGCGATGGGCATGGACCTGCGCGAACGCCCCGAGGCCGCCGAGGGGATGGACTTCGAGCGGCTCCAGGAGGCCGTCGACCGCTGGGACTTCCTGGTCTCCTCCAACCCGCACACCAGCGAGCACTTCACCCGCGCCTTCCCCGGCCGGTACGAGATGCTGGACACCGGCTACCCGCGCAACGACCGGCTGGCCAACACCACACCGGACGAAGTGCGGGCCATGCGCGAGCGGTTCGGGCTGCGGCCGGACACCACGGCCGTGCTGTACGCCCCGACCCACCGCGGCGACCAGGGCGGCTACGTGCCGCTGCTGGACGTCCGGGAGCTGGCCCGGCGGCTGGGCCCTGACTTCACCCTGCTGGTGCGCACGCACTACTTCCACACTGGCGGCCCGGGCGACTTGGCGGCGGGCGAGGGTTCGGCCGCGATCGTCGACGTCTCGGCCCACCCGACCGTGGAGGACCTCTACCTCGCGGCGGACGCGCTGGTGACGGACTACTCGTCGATGATGTTCGACTACGCGGTGCTGGACCGGCCGGTCGTGATCTTCGCGCCGGACTGGGAGGAGTACCAGCGGGTGCGCGGCGTCTACTTCGACCTGTTCGAGCAGCCGCCGGGGGCCGTCACGGTGGACCCGGACGGGCTGGCGAAGGCGCTGCTGGCGGGCGATCCGGAGCCGGCCGCGCGGGCCCGCTTCCGGGCGCGGTTCTGCCCGTGGGACGACGGCGGTGCGGCGGAGCGGGTGGTGCGCCGGGTGTTCCCGGTGGAGTCCTGAGGCGCCCCGCGGCGCTCCCGGAGCCTTGAGGATCCGTGAGGAGCCGTGAGGCACCGGGCCCGGCGCCGCCGGTACGGCGACCGGACCCGTCGGCACGCTCAGCGCTGGCGGGCGGCCAGGAACTCGTCGAAGGTCAGGAAGCCCTGGTGACGGGTGTCCATGGCGTGGATCAGGGCCTCGGCCATCGACAGCGTCACGGCGTGGTCGCCCATCTCGTTCGCGACCAGCGCGTATTCGGCCGGAGTGATCTTGCCATCGCCGTTCTTGTCGAAACGGTCGAACATGGCCTTGATCGCCTCGGTGGTCTCCATCGTGCCCTCCTGGTACTGCGGGGTTGCGCTCTGTTCGGACGGGCGTACCCTACCCGGCCGTGGTGCGCGCCACGGTCGCCGGGAGTGGACGGCCGCGGGGGTGGTTGTCGTAGTCTGCGGATCTGATTGCAGGCCCGGGCTCCTCCCGGGCGATCGTTCGTCCAGGGAGGGACCATGCTCGATCTCGCCACCAGGCTGGTGCTGAAACCCGTCTCACGCGGCATCTGGCGGCCGACCATCGAGGGCATCGAGAACGTGCCGCGCAAGGGCGGGGTCATCCTGGCCAGCAACCACCTGTCCTTCATCGACAGCGTGGTGATCCCGCTCACCGCCCCGCGCCGGGTCCACTTCCTCGCCAAGGCCGAGTACTTCACCGGGACGGGGCTCAAGGGCCGGCTCTCCAAGGACTTCTTCGAGGCGATCGGCGCGGTGCCGGTCGAGCGCGGCACCTACCGTTCCGCTCAGGCCTCGCTGGAGTCTGCGCTGGAGATCCTGGAGGACGGCAAGGCCTTCGGCATCTACCCCGAGGGCACCCGGTCGCTGGACGGCCGGCTCTACCGGGGCAAGACGGGCGTCGCCTGGCTGGCGCTGACCGCGGGCGTGCCGGTGGTGCCGGTGGCGCTGGAGGGACCGGAGCAGATCCTGCCGGTGGGCAAGCGGGTGCCGCGGATCAAGAAGGTGACCGTCCGGTTCGGCGAGCCGCTGCACTTCGACGAGCTGCACGGGCAGGCCCGCTCGCTGAAGGCCCGTCGGCAGGTGACCGACGAGGTGATGGCGGCAATCCAGCGGCTCTCCGGCCAGGAGGTCGCGGAGCGCTACAACGAGGCGCCGAAGGCCGCGTAGGCCCCGGCCGCGCACCGCGCCACACCTCGCCGCGCCACATCACACCCGCCGCATCACGCCTCGCCGCGCCGCACCGGGGCGAGCCGTTCACACGTGTCCGAGCGCGGCCGCCTCCGGTACGACGGCGGCCGGCTCCGGCGCCTCCCGGCGCAGCAGTGCCGCGTAGCGCCCGTCCAGCTCCACCAGTTCCTCGTGGGTGCCGAGTTCGACCACCTCACCACGGTCGAGGACGGCGATCTGGTCGGCGGCCCGGACGGTGGAGAGCCGGTGCGCGATGGTGATGGTGGTGCGGCCGGCGGCCAGGGTGTCCACGGCCTGCTGGACGGCCTGTTCGGTGCGGTTGTCGAGCGCGCTGGTGGCCTCGTCGAGGATCAGCACCGGCGGGTTGCGCAGGATCGTCCGGGCGAGCGCGAGGCGCTGCTTCTCGCCGCCGGAGAAGCGGTAGCCGCGCTCGCCGACCAGGGTGTCGTAGCCGTCCGGCAGGGCGGCGATGGTCTCGTGGACCTGCGCGGCCCGGGCGGCTTCGACCAGTTCGGCGTCGGTGGCCTCCGGCTTGGCGAAGCGCAGGTTCTCGGCGACCGAGGCGTGGAAGAGGTAGGTCTCCTGGGAGACCACGCCGACCGCGCGGGCCAGCGTGTCGAAGGACAGTTCGCGCACGTCCACGCCGTCGATGGTGACCCGGCCGCCGGTGACGTCGTACAGCCGCGGGACGAGGTAGCTGAGCGTGGTCTTGCCGGAGCCCGTCTCACCGACCACGGCCAGTGAGCTCCCGGCCGGGACCTTGAGTTCGATCCCGGAGAGCGTCGGCCGTTCCTGCGCGGGGTCGTAGCGGAAGTCGACGTCCTCGAAGCGGACCTCGCCGCGGATGTCGGTCAGGTTCCGCGGCTTCGGCGGCTCGGCGATCTCCACCGGCAGGTCGAGGTACTCGAAGATGCGCTGGAAGAGCGCGAGCGAGGTCTGCACGTCCACGCCGGTGGAGAGCAGGCTGACGGTCGGGCGGAACAGGCCCTGCTGGAGGGTGACGAAGGCGACCAGGGTGCCGACCGAGACGATCGGTGCGCCGCCCGCCGCGGACAGCCCCGCCGCCCAGTAGATGACCGCGGGCATCGCGGCCATGACGATCTGGATGGTGTTCATCCGCCAGCGCCCGGCCATGCTGGCCCGCACTTCGAGGTCGGCCAGCTGGTCGGACTGCCCGGTGAACTCACGGGCGAGCGAGTCGGAGCGGCCCATCGTGCGGCCGAGCAGGATGCCGCTGACCGACAGCGACTCCTGGACCGCCGAACTCATCGCGGCCAGCTGCTTCTGCCGCTCGGTGGTGATCTTCTTGCGCTCGTTGCCGACCCGCCGGCTGATCCAGACGAACAGCGGGAGCAGCAGCAGCGAGACGACGGTGAGCCGCCAGTCGAGCGCGACCATGGCGACCACAGAGGCGATCACCGCGGTGAAGTTGGAGACCAGGCTGGTCGCGGTGGACGTCACGGTGGACTGCATGCCACCGATGTCGTTGGCGATCCGGGACTGCACCTCGCCGGTGCGGGTGCGGGTGAAGAAGGCCAGCGACTGCCGTTGCAGGTGGCTGTAGACGGCGGTGCGCAGGTCGTGCATGACGCGCTGGCCGACGGTGGTGGAGATCAGCGTCTGCAGGACGTTGAAGATGCTGTTCACCACGGCCGCGAGAACCATGCCGAGCGCGAGCAGGCTGAGCAGCCCGGTGCGGCCTTGCGGGATCGCGGTGTCCAGGACGGCCTTGAGCAGGAACGGCGAGGCCACCGACACCACGGCGGAGGCCGCCACCAGCAGCCCGACGACCGTGAGGCGGCCCGTGTACGGGCGGAAGAGGGCGAGGATGCGCCGCCACTGGGCCGGCGGGCGGGGCTCGCCCTGGGCGCGTTCGGGCGGGGTCCAGTTGATGGTGGTGGGTCTCAAGGGCAAACCTCCGTGGGTGGGGCGGTCGGACGGCCGCCAGCATAGCGAGAATAGCTCATAGTTAGACTAGCTAATAGTGAGGCTGGATCTATTCCCATGGCGACCGCTCCTCCGACCGCCCGACCGCTCGGCCACTCCGACCGCCCCGACCGCCCCGACCGCGTCAGTTCGTCCGGTAGCTGCGCGCCGCCTTCGAGGACAGGCCGCCCAGCCGACCGGAGGGCAACAGGCGGGCGAGGGCCACCACCGCCTTGTAGCGCTTGCCCGGCACGGACACCGACCGACCCCGGGCCAGGTCGCGCATCGCCTCCGCCACCACCCGCTCGGCCGAGAGCCAGGACCAGGCCGGGATGTTGCCGGTGCCCATGCCCGCCCGCTGGTGGAACTCGGTACGGGTGAAGCCCGGGCAGAGCGCCATCATCCGCACCCCGGTGCCGCCGAGGTCGCGCAGCACGCCCTGGGTGAAGCTCACCACCCACGCCTTGCTCGCCCCGTACGTACCGCGCGGCAGGAACGCCGCCACCGAGGCGACGTTCACGACCGCGCCGCGACCGCGCTCGCGCATCCCCGGCAGGGCCGCCGTGGTCAGCCGCAGGATCGCCTCGATGTGCACCTTCAGCATGTCCAGCTCGTCCTGGAGCGGGACGGTCCCGAACGCGCCCTTGTTGCCGAAACCGGCGTTGTTGACGAGCAGGTCCACCGGGCGGGCGGAGTCGGCGAGCCGGGCTTCGACGGCCGCGATGCCCTCGTCGGTGGCGAGGTCGGCGGTCAGCACCTCCACCTCGACTCCGTACTCGGCGTGCAGGTCGGCGCTCGCGCGCTCCAGGCGCTCGGTGTCCCGGGCCACCAGGACGAGCCGGTAGCCGCTGCGGGCGAGCCGGCGGGCGAACGCGGCTCCGATGCCGGCGGTCGCGCCGGTGATCAAGGCTGTGGTCATGCCCCCGACGGTACCGACTCACCGCGGCCGCGCCCACTCCGAACGGACTATCCCGGCCCGGCCGTCTGCGGATGCAGGTACCGGACCGCGCCCTCACCGTTCGGACGGGGGCATCCCCCGACCGGGTGGTGACGCTCGACTGAGGAGGCACTTCTGATGCTTACTCACTGCCGGACCCACCAGACCACGACCACGCCGACCGCGACGCGCGTCGAGACGGACACACTCGCGAGCCTGATGGTGGAGGACGAGGCCGTCGTGTCCGACGCGCCCACGTACTCGCCCGAAGCCCTCGGACTCCTGCTGCTGGCGCTGTTGCTGTCGCCGAAGCCGCCGAAGGAGAAGTCGACCCGCTAGCAGCCGGGCGACCCGATCACCGACCCGGTAGCCGGGCGGCCCGATCGCGGGACCGGTGCCGGGCGGCCCGATCGCGGGGCCGGTCCACCGACGTGGACCGGCCCACCCCTTCCCCGGCGCCTCGGCGGGCCTGACGAGGGCTCGTGAGCCCGTTCTCGTGAACCCGCGCCCGCGAGCCCACTCCCGCGAGGCCGCCCGCCGGGGGCTCCCCGACCAGGAGGAACACCACCGATGCCCTTCGCCGAGACGCCACTGCGCGACGAGTACGCCGCAGCCGTCGAACGGGTGGCGCGCCGGACCCTTGACGCCCTCCGGGGTGACGGGGGCGCAGCCGCGCTCGCGGACCCGGACGGCGCCGTACCGCGCCCGACCCTGGCCGCACTGCGGGTGCTCGGCGCAGACCTCTTCGCCCCGCAACTACTCACCGGGGCCGCGCCCGACGGGCCCACCGCCGTACTGCTGGCCGAGGCCCGGCAGGCCTTTCCGGCACCGGACCCGGCACCGGACTCGGCACTGGACTCGGCAGCGGTCTCGGCCGACGCCGCGCTGGTGATCGCATGGCAGGACTGGGCGGCCGGGCAGGTGCTCGCCCGCACGCCGTACGGAACCGGTGCCCCACCGCCCGTGCCGCCTCCGGGCCCGGAGGCCGTCGGCTGGCAAACCTGGTCGGTACGAATGGCGCAGCTGTCCGTCCTGGCACTGCCCGGGCTCGACGGCCCGGTGCACGACACCGCCCGCGCGCACACCCTGGCCCTTGCCCGCGGCACCGTCCGCTCCATGCTGCGTCGCGACCTCCCCACCGCCGCCCGGCTCGCCCGCTGGCTCGCCTGGGCCGGTGCCGAAGGCCGGCCGCTGCGGCTGGAGGTCGAGCCCGTCCTGGAACGCATCCGGCTGGCCGGTAACGGCAGCGCCCGCACCGGACTTGAGCTGGCCGTCGCCCGTCGGATGCTCGACCGTTCCTCCCGTCCGCCGACCGACCGACGGAGCCGGGTCCGATGACCGACACCCACGTCCTCGCCACCGCGCAGCGGCTCGCCTCCCGCGCGCTGGCCTGGCTGCACGCCTCCCACGCCGACGGCCTCGGCCGGATCCCGGACAACACCGTGGTCGACCTCTCCGACCCCGACGACGCCTACAAGCCGCTCGGCGAGATCGCGCTGGCCGCTTCGCTGATCCTGCGCGACGGCGTCACCGGGCCCACCGAGGCCCGCACCGCACGCGCGCTGCTCGACCACGCCTGGGGGCAACTGCGCGAGGGCGACATGCTGTACGAGCGGCAGCTGCGCCACTTCACCATGACCGACCCGCTGGAGACCTACGCCCACTTCGCCCGGGCCGGCTACCGCCACCCCGCGCTGGAGGAACTGCTCGATTCGCTCAGCCGGCTGCGGGCCGCGCACGCCGAGGAGATCCACCCCAACCGGCGCCTGGGGGTCGCCAACGCCCGACGGGTCGTCGGGCTCGCCCACCAGCCTGACTGGACCGCACTCGCCGCCGGTACCTGGCTGGGCGCCACGCCCGAACCGTGGGCCGTCAACTGGATGACCGGCTACGACATCACCCACACCGTCTTCCACCTCACGGACTGGGGCGCCCGCCCGGACGGCCTGCCGGAGCCGATGCGCGACCACGTGCGCGACTGGCTGCCGGCCTGGCTCGACGTCTGGCTGGAGATCGGCCAGTGGGATCTCGCCGCCGAACTCCTCGTGGTCGACGCCTGCATCGGCGAACCGGCCACCGGACGGCAGGGCTGGGACGCGCTGGCCGCCGCCCATCACGAGGACGGCCTGCTGTCGCGCGACACCGACCCGGTCGACGAGGACCGCGAGCGGGCGTTCCAGGACCACCAGCACACCGCCGTCGTCGCGGTGGTGGCCGGTGGCATCACGCTCGCCCGGGCACTCGGGGCCACCGCGGCGGTCGCGTGAACGGGCTGGGTCCGGCGGTCGCGGAGGCGGTGCGCGCGGCCGGACCGTACGCCACCGCCGTCACCGTGGCCGTCACGCGCGGGGACGCGGAGGAGGTGCGCTGCCACGGGCGGCTCGGGCACGGGCGGACGGCCGCGTGCTCGCCGGACACCGTCTTCGAACTCGGTTCGGTCAGCAAGACCTTCACCGCGCTGCTGCTGGCACAGATGGCCGCGCGCGGAGACGTCTCCCTGCACGACACGGTCGAACACCGCCTGCCGGACTGCTGGCGCCCGGTGACCGTCCGCTCCCCCGAGCCGATCCGGCTGCTGCACCTGGCCACCCACACCTCGGGCCTGCCCCGGCTGCCGCCCGGACTGGCCGCGCGCGCCGTGCCGACCTGGTTCAGCAATCCTTACGCCGCGTTCGGGGACGAGCAGTTGAGGGCCGGAGTGGCCCGAACCACCGTAGGTGCAGGCCCGGCAGCCGGTACCGGTACTCCAACTACGGCGTCGCGCTGCTCGGGCGGGCACTCGCCGAGACGGGCGGGTTGCCCTACGGGGAACTGCTCTCCGAACGGGTCCTCCGACCGCTGGGCCTCGGTGCCACCACCTGTACGGCGGACCCGCCGGGGCGGGCGGTCGGGTACCGGCGCGGACAGGAACTTCCGCCCTGGCACATCCCCGGACTGCCGGGGGCCGGCGCGCTCCGGGCGAGCGGGGCCGACCTGTTGCGCTACCTGAGGGCGCATCTCGACGGCGGCCACGGCGAGTTGGCGGCCGCGCTGCGCGAGGTCCAGCGGCCGCGGCTGCGGCTGCGGCTGCCGCGCTCGACGGACGAGCTGTGCCTGGTGTGGAACCACCGCCGCCCGGGCGGGCGCGACCTGTACTTCCACGCCGGGGCGACCCGGGGGTTCACCGCCTTCGTCGGGTTCTCGCCCCAGGCGTCGGCCGCGGTGGCGGCCCTGGCCAACACCGGGCCGTCGTTGGACGGACGGTTCCTACAGGCGGCGTACGAGGTGCTGCGGGCGGCTTAGGACCCGACCTGGGGGGTGCGGCGCTGCGGCCCAGGCGGCGGGCGGCGGGCTAACCCTCGCCATCGCCGGCAAGACCGGCGGCGGCTGCGGCATCGTCGGCAC
>NZ_JBHXTQ010000134.1:0-12536 GCF_042677305.1 Kitasatospora sp. NPDC127121
CCGGAAGAAGCCCTCGACTGCGCAGGCGGCCTCTACCTCAGCGGACTGGCTATCTGATCAACACCCCTCCACGAACTTCCGCAGAGCAGCACTAGATCCCAAAACTAGGACGTTCCGTCCCTGTTGATTGCGTGGCCACCACGAGAACCTCTCCGTACGAACACAGAGAGGAGTCGTAAGGTGACTGCTGGTATCAAGCTCCACGGCTACGGGGTGCGGTGGGACCCGGAGGGCCGGTGTTACCGGGTGCGGAACGAGACGACGGGGGAGTGGCTGCGCAGCGGCACCTCGGGTGAGCTGGCTTCCTTCTCCTCGTTCTCCGCCGCCTTCAGTGCGTGGCGGGGGTTCGAGGTGCGGCGGCAGGTGGGGGCGTGATGGGGGAGAAGGTCTACCGCGCCACCGCCGACCAGCGGCGGCAGGCGGCCGACGTCCTGGACGACCTGACCACGGTCCTCGCCCTGGCCGGGGTGAAGTTGCCGTCGATGGAGGTGGATTGGGAGCACGGCCGCAGGACCGGCTGCTACCTCATCGGCCTGGGCCGCGCCCGTCCGTCCGAACTCCTGCGGGTCGTCGACTTGCTCCGCAAGGGCCTGCGCTACGAGCGCCTGACGCGTGACGGCTGAACTCCTGGTCCGCCTGCTGTGGTGGGCGGGCTTCTCCCTCGTACTCCTCGCCGCCCTCAGAAGGTGAACCGCCCGATGCGTGACCCTCGCCTCCTCGCCAAGCCGCCCGTGTGCCGGCTCGGCTGCCTTGTCCTCGTGCGCAACCCGCGCGGCGACGTCCTGCTCGTGGACCCGGACTACATGGACGGCCTCATCCTCCCCGGCGGCGCCGCCCAGCCCAACGAGCCCCCGCACCTCGCCGCCGCCCGCAACCTGCACGCGGAGACCGGCCTCAACCTGCGCCTCGCCGACGTCCTGGCCGTCGACTTCACCCCCGCCGACCGTTACCTGGAGCGCCTCAACCTGGTGTTCGACGGCGGCACCGTGCATGACGACGTCCGCCTGACCGTCCCGCCCCGGCACCGCAGCGGACTGTTCGGCGCCCGCTTCGTCCGCGCCCACGAACTCCCGGACGTCATGGCCCCCGCCCAGGCGGCCCGCGCCGCCGAAGCGCTCGCCAACCGCGCCGTCCCCCTCCTCCTCCATGGCCAACGCTCAAGCTGAAGGGCGCGATCTTAAAACCGCCTTTGACGAAGCCGCCGAGTGGCCGGCGCCTCCCGCCGCCAGCCGCCGGCGGGAGGCGCCGGGCCGTCCGTGCGGTGGCCTGGCGTTTCCTTTGCCTGATGTGGCCGGAACCCACGCAGTTGTCACCGTACGGTCACCACGGGGTGAACGGGACCTAAAGGTCCAGACCACCGCCCAGTGCGGCCAGGACGTCCGCCGCGGTCCAGTGCCCGGCGGCGCCCGGGCGGGAGGCCAGGTAGTCGGCGCAGTGGCGCGCGTTCCAGCCGTGGGACTCGGCCAGGCCTGCGGCCAGGGTGCGCAGATAGGGCGCCGAGGGTGGATTGAGTGCGGCGCCGGCCAGGCCTTCGGGGGCGGTGAAGGTCAGCAGCGGGTGCCCGTCCAACTCGCCCGCGTGCACCAGCGTCTCGTACCGGCCGGGCCCGAGCCGGTCGCGTCCGTGCGTGAGGGTGCGGGTGAGGTCGAGGTCGGTGCCGGGGGAGCGGCGCATCTCCTGGGCGGCGATGTCGCTGAACTGGCTGACCGTCATCAAGTAGGCGCGGCAGGGTAGTTCGCCCGGTGCTTCCGGATCGTAGAAGCCGCTGCCGCCGCCCCACACCGCCGACTCCCGCGCGAAGTACAGCGTGCCGGGCAGCGTCGCGGCCACGTCCCGGCGCGGCGGGTGGTGGTCGCGGCAGCCGGGGCAGGTGTGCGCGCCGCCGTCGGGGCGGCCGCCGCGCAGGTAGCAGGCGAGCCGGGCGGCGTGCAGGTTCGACGCGTACGCCGCGTACCAGACGAGCCGCGCGCCGCCCTCCGCGCTACCGGCCGCGCCGCCCCCGCCCCCCGCGGGCCACCGGCGGGATCCGGCCACCATCATCGCTAAACCTCCAGATCTGGCGGGTCCGCTTTCACTACCGGTAGCGTCCCCGCCGCTATGGCGTAGACCACTCTTCGCCTTCGCGTCATATGCCTCCTGCCTCCGGCGATTACCCTTCGCCGCCGAAAGCGATCGAAAAACCCCGAAATGACTTTCGAATCGTTCCCTGATGCCCCCATATGTCGCCGAAAATGAAAAGTTCCTTTGACTCCACCTCCACGGCATCCAGCGGGCTCCCAGTGGAGTCATGGTGAGTGAGGCACCACGCAAGGTGACTCCCCGCATTCATCCTTAATGACTACTCCCAGCCGAGGACACTCCTTATGGACGCACGCCAGGACATGGCAGGCCCGGGAACGCTGAACCGTCCCGGGCCCGCTCACGCCGCCGGTTGGCCGGCGGTCCGGCCCGCGCACCCCCGCAGCCTGCTCGACATCGTCACCGCCACCGCCGACGCCCACCCGCACGCACCCGCGCTGGACACCGGCACCGCCGTACTCGACTACCGCGCCCTCATGCACGAGGTCGACACCCTCGCCGGCGTCCTCGCCGGGCACGGCATCGGCGCCGGAGACCGGGTCGGCGTGCGCATCCCCTCCGGCACCGCCGACCTGTACGTCGCCATCCTGGCCGTGCTGCGCTGCGGCGCCGCCTACGTGCCCGTCGACGCCGACGACCCCGACGAGCGCGCCGACATGATCTGGCAGGACGCCCAGGTGTGCGCCGTCCTCGGCGCCGAACGCCGGCTCGCCCCCGGCTCCGGGGCCGGGCCCCGCGGCAACCCCGTCTGGCCCACCCCCGCCGACGACGCGTGGGTCATCTTCACCTCCGGCACCACCGGCCGCCCCAAGGGCGTCGCCGTCACCCACCTCTCCGCGGCCGCCTTCGTCGACGCCGAGGCCCGCCTCTTCCTGCGGCAGCAGCCGCTCGGCCCCGGCGACCGTGTCCTGGCCGGCCTGTCGGTGGCCTTCGACGCCTCCTGCGAGGAGATGTGGCTGGCCTGGCGCCACGGCGCCTGCCTGGTGCCCGCCCCCCGCTCCCTCGTCAAGGCCGGCACCGACCTCGGCCCCTGGCTCGTCGAGCGCCGCATCACCGCCATCTCCACCGTCCCCACCCTGCTCGCCCTGTGGCCGCAGGAGTGCCTGGACGCCGTGCGCCTGATCATCGTCGGCGGCGAGGCCTGCCCCGCCGAACTCGTCGAGCGCCTGGCCACCCCCGGCCGCGAGTTCTGGAACACCTACGGCCCCACCGAGACCACCGTCGTCGCCACCGCCGCCCGCATGCTCCCCGGCCAGCCCGTACGCATCGGCACCCCCCTGGACGGCTGGGAGATCGCCGTCGTCGACGCCGCCGGCCACCCCGTCCCCTGGTACGAGACCGGCGAACTCCTCATCACCGGCATCGGCACCGCCCGCTACCTCGACCCCGCCAAGGACGCCGAGAAGTTCAGCGCCCACCCCGCCCTCGCCTCCCCGCGCGTCTACCGCAGCGGCGACCTCGTGCGCAACGACCCCGAAGGCCTCGTCTTCGTCGGCCGCGCCGACGACCAGATCAAACTCGGCGGCCGGCGCATCGAACTCGGCGAGATCGACGCCGCCCTCCAGGCCCTGCCCGGCATCCGCGCCGCGGCCGCCGCCGTCCGCAAGAGCCCCGCCGGCGCCGACCTGCTGATCGGCTACCTCGTCGCCCAGCCCGGCACCACCCCCGACCTCACCGCCGCCCGCCAGCACCTGCTCGGACGCCTGCCCGCCCCGCTCGTGCCCGTCCTCGCCCTCGTCGACTCCCTGCCCACCCGCACCTCCGGCAAGGTCGACCGCAACGCCCTGCCCTGGCCGCTCGCCACCACCGGCACCGCCACCCCCGGCACCGCCGCCCCCCTGGACGGCACCGCCGGCTGGCTCGCCGGCCGCTGGGAGAGCATGCTCGGCACGGCCCCCGGCCACGGCGACGACTTCTTCGCCCTCGGCGGCTCCAGCCTCACCGCCGCCCGCCTCGTCTCCGAACTGCGCACCCGCCACCCCGGCGTCTCCGTCGCCGACCTCTACGCCCACCCCGTCCTCGGCGACCTCGCCGACTACCTCGACAACCTCGCCGGCCCCCCTTATACCGGCGGCGCCGCACACACCCCCACCCCCGTCCGCACCGTGCGCCGCACCCCCGCCAGCGCCGGCCTGTGGCAGACCCTCATCCTGCTCGGCGTCTTCAGCATCTCCGGACTGCGCTGGATCCTCGCCCTCACCGCCTTCGACAACCTCATCGGCAACCAGCTCAGCTGGGCCCCGCACAGCTCCTGGTGGCCCGTCGCCGCCGGCCTCCTCCTCTTCTACAGCGCCCCCGGCCGCACCCTCCTCGCCGCCGGCACCGCCCGCCTGCTCACCGCCGGCCTGCGCCCCGGCAGCCACCCCCGCGGCGGCCAGGCCCACCTGCGACTGTGGGCCGCCGAACGCGCCGTCACCCTCTTCGGCGTCGGCGCCCTCGCCGGCACCCCCTGGGCCCGCCGCTACGCCCGCGCGCTCGGCTGCCGCATCGGCACCGGCGTCCTCCTGCACACCCTGCCCCCCGTCACCGGCCTCGCCCGCATCGGCGCCGGCGCCACCGTCGAACCCGAAGCCGACATCGCCGGCTGGTGGCTCGACGGCGACACCCTCCACCTCGGCCGCATCGACATCGGCGACGGCGCCCGCATCGGCGGCCGCTCCACCCTCATGCCCGGCGCCCGCATCGGCGCCGGTGCCGACATCGCCCCCGGCTCCTGCGTCACCGGCGCCGTACCCGCCGGCGAACACTGGCACGGCTCCCCGGCCCGGCCCTCCACCGAGGCCCGCACCACCTGGCCCGCAGCCGCCGCCACCCCCCGCTCCCGCTTCTGGAACCTCGCCTACGGCGTCGGCCTGACCGTCTTCGGCCTCCTGCCGATCATCGCCGCCCTCCCCGCGCTCGCCATCGTCTTCACGATGGTCGACACCGACCGCACCCTCACCGCGGCCCTCCTCCAACTCCTGCCCGCCACCATCCCGCTGGCCGCCCTCACCCTGGTGTGCCACGCCACGCTGATAGCGATCATGGTCCGCCTCCTGTCCATCCCGCTGCGCCCCGGCTTCCACCCCGCCCACGGCCGCGTCGCCTACTGCGCCTGGGCCGTCACCCGACTCAGCGACACCGCCCGGCGCACCCTCTTCCCCTTCTACGCCAGCCTCTTCACCCCGGTGTGGCTGCGCCTGCTCGGCGCCAAGGTCGGCCGCCGCGTCGAAGCCTCCACCGTCCTGTCCCTGCCCGGCCTGATGCGCGTCGACGACGGCGCCTTCCTCGCCGACGACACCCTCGTCGCCCCCTACGAACTGCGCGGCGGCTGGCTGCACATCGGCCCCTCGCACGTCGGGCGCCGCTCCTTCGTCGGCAACTCCGGCATCGTCGGCCCCGGCCGCCGACTGCCCGACAACTCCCTCGTCGGCGTCCTGTCCGACACCCCCGTCAACGCCCCCGAAGGCTCCTCCTGGCTCGGCCGCCCCGCCTTCGCCCTGCCGCGCGTCGCGGCCGCCGGCGGCGACGCCCGCACCTACAACCCGCCCCGGCGCCTGATGTGGGCCCGCGCCGGCGTCGAACTGTGCCGCCTGCTGCCCATCGTCCTCGCCGCCCTCCTCGGCGACCTCGTCCTCGCCACCCTCCAGGAACTGCGCGACGACTACGGCCTCACGCGCGCCCTCGCCGCCGCCGGCCTCGTCCTCATCGGCGCCGCCCTCATCGCCTGCCTGGTCACCACCGCCGCCAAGTGGCTCCTCGTCGGACGCTTCCGCGTCGCCGAACACCCCCTGTGGTCCACCTTCGTGTGGCGCAACGAGCTCTACGACAGCTTCGTCGAGGAACTCGCCATGCCCTTCGGCGGCTCCACCATCACCGGCACGCCCTACCTCAACGCCTGGCTGCGCAGCCTCGGCGCCCACATCGGGCGCGGCGTGTGGTGCGAGACCCACTGGCTGCCCGAGAGCGACCTCGTCACCGTCGAGGCCGGCGCCAGCGTCAACCGCGGCACCGTCCTGCAGACCCACCTCTTCCACGACCGGGTCATGCGCCTGGGCCCCGTCCACCTCGGCCCCGGCTCCACCACCGGCCCGCACTCCATCGTCCTGCTCAACTCCTCCCTCGGCGCCGGCACCACCGTCGGCCCCGCCTCCCTGGTCATGCGCGGCGAGAACGTCCCCGGCACCACCCGCTGGCTCGGCAACCCCGTCGCCGCCTGGAACGCCGACCCCGCCCTCGCCCCCGTCGCCCGGCGGCGGGCCAAGCGCAAGGTCGGAGTGTGACGCAGATCACTTTGGCTGGGCGATGAGTTGACGATGCGGTCGCGGTCCTACCTGGGTAGACCGCGACCGCATCCGTTCCCGAAAGGGCGTACCGACCATGACCGCCACCCCCGCCAAGGGCCCTGCCAGCTACTTCCCGTCCATCGAGAAGAAGTACGGCCGACCCGTCGCCGAGTGGAAGGACCTCATCCGGGCCTCCCCGCTCGGCAAGCACATGGAGCTCGTCGCCTGGCTCAAGACCGAGCACGGCCTCGGCCACGGCCACGCCAACGCCCTCGTCGCCCACACCCTCGCCGAAGCGGCGGCCTGAGCCCGCCGTGCGGCTCTGCCGGTGACGCCCGGCCCGGGCTCTGCTGGTGACGCCCGGCCTGCGCCCCGTGGCGGGTGGTGGGCCGGCGGACGACGACGGGGCCGGGGCCGCCTGCGGCACGATCGGGAAGCAGGCGGCCCCGGACCCGGGTCGTTCCGTACGGGCGGGGCATCGACCGCGATGCCCGTACGGCTGCGGTCGGGACTATTCGACGACTTCAACAGCACTTGAAGTCAAGCCCCCGGCGGCCCGGGGCGCCACAGGGCGGGGTAGCCTCGCTCCCGGCGGGGGCCGGCGGACGAGGTTTCAGGGGCGGTCGAATGGAACAGCAACAGCGCGGCTACTGGCGGGTCGCGGACGGTTCGGCGGTCAGCTCCACCCAGGCCCAGGTCGCCTGGACCAGGGCCGCCTACCCGGCCCTGGTGGACGTGGCCCGCCGCTACCACGCGGTGATCACCTACTCCGAACTGGCCGAGACCGTCCAGGAGGCGGCCGGAGTGCGCACCCGGGTGCACCAACGCACCTGGATCGGCAAAGTCCTGGCCCTGGTGGTGCGCGAGGCACACCGCCGCGGGGACCCGCCGCTGACCGCACTGGTGGTCCACTCCACCGACGGCATGGTCGGCGTCGGCTACCAGGAAGTACTGGCCGTGGCCGGACAGCCGCCGCTCGCAGCGGACATGGACCGCGAACACCACGCCGCCGCCGCCCGCCTCGCCTGCTACCGGCACTTCGGCGCCCAACTGCCCGCCGACGGCGGCACCCCCGCCCTGGCCCCGCGCCTGCAAGCGGCCGTCAACCGCAAGGCGGCCGCCGCCACCCCGCCCCGCCCCCCGGCGATCTGCCCCTCCTGCTTCCTCCAACTGCCCGCCACCCGCATCTGCGACTCCTGCGGCGCCAGCGCGTAGGGGCTCTCTTCCGGATCACGCCGGGGTGGGGCCGACGGGCCCGGACGGAGCAGCAGGCCGGATGGGATGATCTTGCCGGCAGTTCCGTACGAGGAGGCACGGTGGACGACCACTCGAAGCACGACCACTCCCGGTGGGAGGGCGTCGTGATCGCGGCCCGCGAACGTGCCCGCGCGCGGCAGGCCCTCATGGTCGAGCGCTTCGGACTGTCAGGTGACGTGCAGTACCACTGGTCGATGGACGACGCGCGGATCACCTGGTCGCGCAAGAGGAAGTGGTCGCGCAAGAGCGAGGTGTTCCTCACCGGCCGGCTCACGATGATCGGCAGCGTCAGCCTCGCCCGGCAGACCTGGCTGTGGTCCTGGGCGAACGAGTCGCTGCCGCCCGCCGTCCTGGGCGACATCGAACAGGTACGGCGCTTCGGCGAGGACAACGACTTCCCCGTCCTGCCGTGGCCGGGCTTCGACTCCCACCCCGAACTCGTCGCCGAGGCACGGGTGGTCGCGGCCTCGGTGCTCGACGCCGACGGGCTGTGGATGGAGTCGACGGACGACACCGAGCTCCACTTCCTGCTCCACGACCTGGTGCCCGCCGCGGCGGCCGACTAGACGGACGGACGGACGGACGGTCGGCCGGGCGGACGGCTGCTCGGCTGGGTGGTCGGGTAGGCGGGCGGCTCGTCGGGCGGCCGGGCGGGCGGCGGGGGCTCGCGGACCTGCGGCGGGGCGTCAGGCCCGGACGCTGGCGGGCAGGCGGCCCGGCATCTGCCAACCCTCGGCAAGGCGGGAGGGGGCGAGCCGGCGCCCGTCGCCGAAGAACTCGCAGAACTTCATGATCAGCGGATCCCAGCCGAGCGGGTCCACGTAGTGGTCCGTGCCGGGCACGAGCAGGCGCTCCTCGACGTGCGCGCGCACCACGGTGACCTCGAAAGCGGTGCACTGCGGGTTGCCCGCCAGCGGCGTGGCCGCCTCCAACCGGCACTCCAACTGGACCGGGCACTCGGCGACGCGCGGCGCCCGCACCAGCTCCGACGGCTGCTCGGTGAGCCCGGCGGCGGCGAACTTGCCCCGCTCGAAGCGGTAGCCCTGCTGGCGCCGGCGCTCGGTCAGATCCGGATTGGCGGTCAGCATCGCGAGGGCGTCGACGGCGTCCACCTGCCCGGAGGAGGGCAGGTTGAGCACGCACTCGCCCTCGCGCCGCAGGTTGACAGCGGTCTGGGCAGTGTTGCCGAGGCCCAGCACGCAGGACTGCCCCAGCCACCACGCCGAGGACATCGGCGCCAGGTTGGCGCCGCCGTCCTCGTTGCGCGAACTGATCAGCACCACCGGGGTGCCGAAGTAGAGGACCTTGAGATCGGTGGCCTTGTGCACGGGAATGCCGTCCTTGAGTGGGAAACCGTTGCCGGCCTCCGACTCTGCCCCCGCCCGGGAGAGGGCGCTGGCGGTGATCGGACACGGCGTTCCCGGCCCCCGGCGTTCCCGGCCCCGGCGGGGGCAGACGGCCCTACGTTGGCCGGCCCTACGCGCCGGTTCGGCCGTACGGGCGGGTTCAGCACCCGTACGGGCCGACGGTCAGAACGCGGCGCTGACCGCACCGCGAGCGGCCACCGTACGGGCCTGGCCGTCGCGCAGCCGGTAGGACAGGCCCACGACGGCCGCCGAGCCCTCGGCCACCTTGGCGGCCAGCAGCTGGGAACGCTCCAGCAGCAGGTCCACGGTCTGGCGGATGTGCTCGTCGACGATCCCGTCCGGGTCCTCGATGCCCGCGGCCCGGGCCGACACCACGCTCGGGGTGACCCGCTCCACCACGTCCCGCACGAAGCCGCCCGGCAGCCGCCCCTGGTCCAGCGCCTCGATCGCCGCGCCCACCGCGCCGCACGAGTCGTGCCCCAGTACCACCACCAGCGGGCACTCCAGCACACTCACCCCGTACTCGATGCTGCCCAGCGCCTCCGCCCCGGTGACGTGCCCGGCCGTCCGCACCACGAACAGGTCGCCCAGCCCCCGGTCGAAGATGATCTCGGCCGCCAGCCGGGAGTCCGAACAGCCGAACAGCACCGCGAAGGGCCGCTGCGCCGGCGCGAGGGCGGCCCTGCGCCCGGCGTCCTGGTTGGGGTGCTCCGGGCTGCCCGCGACGAAACGGGCATTGCCCTCCATCAGCACCCGCATCGCCTGGTCGGGGCCGGATATCGGTGAGGAGATCATGCCTGCACCCTAGATCGCCGCAGGTGGGGCCCGCAGCAGGGGGGGCGGGGGCAGGGGCCCGACACCGTGTCGCTCCTCACCCGGCCGGCCCAGTCCACGGGCCCAGTCCACGGCCCGCCCACCCTGCTGCGCACGGCCTCGCCCGACCCCTTCGCCGCCCGTGTGGCGGGAGGTCGGGGGATATCGTCAACTTGCCTCCTGCGTAGCGGTGTTGGATATGTCGGCGCCGGTCAGCGGCCCGGCCTGCCCTTGGAGACGAACACCTGGACCGTCGAGTGCGCAGGTGCGGTGTGGCCGGCCTGCGGCTCGGAGTTGATGACCGACCCGGCGGGCACGTTCCAGTCGGTGAACTCGTGGATCTCGTAGCGCAGTCCCGCCGCCTCCAGCGCCCTGACGGCCGCGTCCTTGGCCAGGTTGACGACCGGCGGCACACTCACCTGCACCCCGTCGGTCGGCTGCATCACCGGGGAGGGGGTGCCGAAGGCCATCGACGGCCCGGGCGCGGGAGCGGACCCGGCGGGGGACGGCGCGCCGGAGGACATCGGCGCCGAAGCGTTCGCGGGGCCCGCGGGCAGGCCACCGGAGGGCGACGGGCCCGAACCCGGCGCGAGCAGTGCCGCACCCGTGCCGATGGCGACCACCGCGGCCGCCGCCACCGCGCCGCTGAGCACGGTGCGACGGCGCACCGTGCGCCGGATGGCGAGGGCGTCGATGGCGGGGGCCGGGGTGTTGTCGGCGAATGCGGTCATGGCGGCGAGGAGTTCCTTGTCGAAGTCGGGGTCGGGGGCGGAGGCAGGGTGGCCGGGGTCGGGATCGTGGGACGGGAAGCGGGTCATCACGCACCTCCGCGCGAGGTCGGCGGCGCGGACGGGACGTCCTGCCGGGGCAGTGCGGCCCGCAGTTTCGCGAGGCCGCGGGCGAGTTGGGAACGCACGGCGCCGGGGGAGATGTCCAGCGTCTGCGCGATCTCCTGGTCCCCCAGGTCGTGGAGGTAGTACAGGACGACCACGGTGCGCATCCCCATCGGCAGCGTGTGCAGCGCCGTGACGAGCTCCGCGCGCAACTCCACCGACCGGTAGGCGTCGCGCGGGTCGGCGTGCTCGGCGCCGGGCGCCGCGCCGGGCCGCTCACCGGAGCGGCTCAGCCGCCGCCACCGGTCGTTGACCAGGTTCACCAGGATCCGGCGCACGTACGCCTCGGGCACCTCCGCGGCCGCCACCCGCCGCCAGTTGCGGCAGGACCGTTCCAACGCCTCCTGGACGAGGTCCTCCGCGGTGTGCGCGTCCCCGGTGAGCACGTACGCCGTCCGGAACAGCGCGCCCGAACGCTGCTGTACGAACTCGACGAAGTCGATCCCGGGACTGGCCCTGCGCAGCCTCACCCGCCGCCCTCGCTCTCTTCACTCTTCTCACTCTTCCGCCGTCACCTTCGCCCCCATGACGGACCCCGGCACCGCCCTGCTGCACCGCCACCGCGAAAGTGACGCGGCTCACAACGCTTCGAGGCCGGACGGGCCGGACCACCACGGCAGCCCGGGGGCACACGCGCGGGCACACGCGCGGGCACAACGATGCGCAAACGATGCGAGTAGCCCAGGCGGTGGCCGCTCCGAGACGGTCGCCGTGTGCACGCACTGATCGACCGGCCGGCCGCCCGGCCCCCGGCGCCCCGGCCCCCGGCAGGCGAGACTCCCCGCACCGAACCCCCCGGCAGCGAACCCCCGGGCGACGGCGGGCAGGCCGGGCTGCGCACCCTGGCGGCACGCGTGGCCGGCGGCGACGAACGGGCCTTCGAGGAGCTGTACGCCGCCACCGCCGGAACCGTCCTGGGCCTCGTGCTGCGGGTGCTGCGCGACCACGCCCAGGCCGAGGAGGTCACCCAGGAGGTGTTCCTCCAGGTGTGGCGGGAGGCGGCACGCTACCGTCCCGAGCGCGGCGAGGTCCTGCCCTGGATGCTCACCCTCGCCCACCGGCGCGCCGTCGACCGGGTCCGCTCCGCCCAGGCCGCCGCCGACCGCGACCGCACCGCCGCCCTGCGCGCCTACACCCCGGTCTTCGACGAGGTCGCCGACCAGGTCGAACGCGACCTGGACCGCGGCCGGGAACGCGAACGGCTCCGCCGCGCCCTGGCCACCCTCACCGACGTCCAGCGCGAATGCCTGCTGCTGGTCTACTACGGCGGCCGCACCCAAGCCCAGGCCGCCGAAGCCCTCGGCGCCCCCCTCGGCACCGTCAAGACCCGCATCCGCGACGCCCTGCTACGCCTGCGCACCCAACTCGCCGACCCCCCACCCCACCCGGCACAGCCCCGCGCCCGAACCTGCCTGCCGAATCTGTAGACCGACCTACATATTCCCCTCGGGCCCGCGGCCGTGGTGCGCACAGGAAGTCGACGGGTCCGACTTCCTGTGCGCGCTGGCGGGATGGTTCTGTCCCCGGGCCCGCCCTGCCGGGGTTCTCGGCGCGCCGGGGGGTGAATCTGTAGACCGGCCTACATATTCCTCTCGGGCCCGCGGTCGTGGTGTGCGCAGGAAGTCGGCGGGTCCGACTTCCTGTGCGCGCTGGCGGGATGGTTCTGTCCCCGGGCCTGCCCTGCCGGGGTTCTCGGCGCGCCGGGGGACAAATCTGTAGACCGACCTACATATTCCCTCCAGGTCGGCAGCTGCGGTGTGCGCAGGAAGTCGACAGGGGCGGCGAACAGGGCCCACCCCAGGGGTGTGGGGGACCAGGACGTGGTTGCGCCGGCCAACGCCGCCCCCGGTTGGCCCCCCGGC
>NZ_JBHXTQ010000135.1:0-12459 GCF_042677305.1 Kitasatospora sp. NPDC127121
ATAAGAGACAGGGCCAGGACGGTCGGCGGCTGCTCCACCCCGCCGGGCGGCCCGGACGGCGCACCCGGCAGGCCCATCAGGCCCGGCACGGCGTCCGGCGACGCGAGCAGCGTCGGCGCCGGCTCCACGGCCGCGGGCGGCACGGGCGCGGGCGCGGGCACGGGCGCCTGGGCGGCGGGCGGCGGGACCGGCGGCATGCCGTAGCCGCCCTCCGGCGGCATCAGCATGGTCGCGGCCTCGGCCCCGGCCGGCGCGGGCGCGTCGGGCAGGTCGGAGCCGGTGGTCCGCAGCCCCTCGGGCATCAGGACGGTGGCCGCCTCGGCCCCGACCGGCGGCACCGGCACGGGGGCCGGGGCCTGCGGCGGGACGGCGAAACCAGCAGGACCGGCAGAACCGGACGGCACGGCGGGCACGGGCGACTCGACGGCGGGCGCGGCCGGCACGGCGGGCGCCGCAGCGACCGGCGCGGGCGGCTCGGCCACCGGAACAGCCGGAGCCACCGGAGCAGCCGGAGCCGGAGCCCCCTGGCCGCCCAGCCGCTCCGCCTCCGCCGCGATTGCCGCGGCCCCCGCCTCCTGCAGCCACTGCGGCGGGCTGAGCAGGAAGGACGTCGCCTCGACCGGCCCGGGCGCGGGCTTCGCCGCCCCCGCCGGGTTGGCCGCGACCGGCCGCCCGTACGCCTCCTCGTACTGCCGGACCACCTCGTTGACGGGCAGCGCGGGCCAGAGCGTGGTCGCGCCGGAGTCCCGGGCGATCACCAGTCGCGCCTCGCCGGCCGACCCGTCCCCCGCACCCGACGGCCCCGCCGGCCCGTCCCCGGGTGCCACCGCCCAGCAGACGAAGCCCAGGTCGAACTCCCGGACCCGTACCTCGCGCTGTTGCGGCTGCGGCACCCCGCCGTTGATCCACTCCTCGGCGAGCTCCTGCGCCTGCGCGTACGTCACCACGCCCGGTTCACCCCTGTCCCCATCCTCGTCGTCCCCGCTCGTTGCACCGCCGCGGCCACGTCAGTCCACCGGGACGGCCCGGGCGAACCCGCCGTCCACCATCAGCTCCGCGACCGTCTCCAGCTCCGGCGGGCTGCCGGCCAGCCGCAGCAGGAACGCGTCGAAGTCCTCGCCGCAGGGCAGCAGCAGCCGGGCGCAGCGGTCCTCCGGGGCCTCCGGCGCGCCGGTGTCGCGGGCGTCGTCGTACAGGTGGAACCAGACCGAGCCGGCCCGGTCGCCGCGCACCTTGAGCGCGACGATGCCGCCCTGCGCGTAGGCGACGCCCAGGTAGTCCTTGGTGAGGTGGTCGCGCAGGCACTTGTTGGCGTACACGACGTCCTGGGTGCCGTACTCCTCGCTGAGGGTGAGGAAGGGCTGGTCGAGCAGCATGCCGAGCTCGGTGTCCAGCGCCACCCCGACCGGGGCGCGGCCGCCGCCCAGCTTGAGGAAGGTGCGGTAGGCGCCGGGCAGCCGGTAGCCGAGGCGCTCCTCGGCGCGCTGCACCAGGTCCTCGGGGACGCCGATCGGGTCGCCGCCGTCCTTGGCCAGCGAGAAGTGCACGGGCCGGCGCTCCTGCAACGGGCGGGTGCCCCGGCGGGTGTGGTCGGCTGCGGAGGTGGCCAGGCCGGCGTGGTGCCGCAGCAGCGCCTTGACCTCCACCGGGACGAGCTCCATCCGCCGCCAGCCGGGGGCTGCCCGGCCGACCGCGTGGTGCCAGGTCCAGCCGGGCGGGGTGGCGACGGCGGTGTCCAGGTCGGCCCAGAGCGGGTGGCCCTGGGTGAACAGCGCGGCGTTGGCCGACACGTAGTCGGTCAGCCGCAGCTCGTCCACGCCGAAGCCGTCCGGCGGGTCGGCGACCTCGGCCGCGGCGGCGGCGTACGAGCCGAAGTCCGGGTAGCCGTACTCGTCCACCCGGACCCCGGCGGGGTGTCGCTCCGCGCGGACCGGGTCCGGGAACTGCACCACCTGACCTGCGTACGCCGCGTTCGGTGCGGCGGCGACGCCGGGCCGACCTGTCGTCATCTGGGAGCCCCCACTGGCTGCTGCAAATTCTCGAAGCGCTTGCTGGACACCAGCGTAGGGGGTCGTCTCCGGGCCCGGGCCCCCGCCCGGGAGAAGAAGGGGAACCGTCAGGGCCGCTGCCCGAGCGCCCCGGCCAGCACCCCGGCGACCCTGGTCTGCTGCGCCTCGGTGAGGTGCGGGTGCAGCGGCAGGCTGAGCAGTTCGCGGGCGGCCCGTTCGGCGACCGGGAACGCCCCCGCGCGGTGGCCGAGGTGACGGAACGCGGGCTGGAGGTGGACCGGGACGGGGTAGTGCACCCCGGCGCCGATCCCGGCGGCGCGCAGCGCGGCGAGGACGGCGTCGCGGTCCCGGCCGGGGCCGATCCGCACCGCGTACAGGTGCCAGACGTGCTCGTTGCCGGGCGCGGTGCGCGGCAGGGTCAGGCCGTCGAGACCGCCGAGCAGGGCGTCGTAGCGGGCGGCGGCGGCCCGGCGGGCGGCGTTCCAGGCGGGCAGCCGGCGCAGCTTGGCCCGCAGCACGACGGCCTGCAGCGCGTCCATCCGGGAGTTGAAGCCGAACCGCTCGTGCCGGTACTTCTCGCGTGCGCCGTGGTCGCCGATCAGCCGGACGGCGGCGGCGAGTTCGTCGTCGTCGGTGAGCACCGCCCCGGCGTCGCCGTAGCCCCCGAGGTTCTTGCCCGGGTAGAAGCTGGTGGCCGCGATCCGCCCGTAGCCGGCGCGCCCGTGCTGCCGGGCGCCCTGGGACTGCGCCGCGTCCTCCACCACCGGCCGTCCGTCGGCCAGTTCCAGCAGCGGCCCCATCGGGGCGAGCTGGCCGTTCAGGTGGACGGGCAGCAGCGCGACCGCGCCGGGCAGCGCCCCGGCGGCCCGCTCGGGGTCGATCAGCAGGTGCGCCGGGTCGGCGTCGACCAGCACCGGGCGCAGCCCGGCCCGCTGCACGGCCTCGGCGGTGGCGACGAAGGTGTTGGCGGGCAGCACGACCCCGCCGCCGGGCGGCAGGTCGAGGGCGCGCAGGGCGAGTTCGAGGGCGTCGGTGCCGTTGCCGGCGCCCACGCAGTGCCGGGCGCCGGTGAAGTCGGCGTACTCCCGCTCGAAGCCGTCCACTTCGGGGCCCTTGACGTAGCCGCCGGAGGCGAGCACCCGGTCGAAGCCGGCCCGGACCTCGGCCGCGACCTCGGCGTGCGCGGCCGCCAGGTCGACCAACGGGATCGAGTCGACCGGCGGGATCGGGCCGGCCGGCAGGATCGGGTCGACCGGCGGGATGCCGGCGCTCACCGGGCGGCCGCCCGGTCCCCGGACCCCACCGGGACGGTGGCACCGCCGAGTTCGAGGCTGAGCGAGGCCGCCTCCAGCAGCTGGAGCACCCGCACCCCGGCCCGGCCGTCGGTGAGCGGGGCCCGGCGCTCGGTGATCGCGGCGGCGAACTCGGCCATCACGTTGCGCAGCGCCTCCTGCTCGACCAGTGCGGGCGCGACCATCTCGCCGACCCGGTAGGAGATCAGCGCCCGGTGCCGGATCGCGTCGGTCAGCTGGTCGGGCGGGGTGAGGTCGACGCCGCGGTCGTGCACGGCCAGCCGGGCCTGCGGGTTGAGGTCGTCCCAGACCAGGGTGCGCCGGGAGCCGCCGATCAGCGTGGTGCGGACCTTCGTCGGGGAGAGCCAGTTGACGTGGCAGTGGGCCAGCGCGCCGTTGCTCAGCCGGACCGTCAGGTACGCCACGCAGGCCCGGCCGGCGCCGATCGGGTCGGCGCCCTGGGCGGACACCCCGACCGGTTCGACGCCGGGCGGCAGCACGAAGTCGAGGATCGACAGGTCGTGCGGGGCGAGGTCCCACAGCACGTCCACGTCGGGCTGCACCAGGCCGAGGTTGATCCGCACCGAGTCGAAGAACTGAATGTCGCCGATCTCGCCGCCGTGCACCAGCTCGCGGATCCGGCGCACCACCGGGGTGTAGCAGAAGGTGTGGTCGCACATCAGCACCAGCCCGCTGCGCTCGGCCAGGTCGACCAGTTCGGCGGCCTCGGCGGCCGAGGTGGTGATCGGCTTCTCCACCAGCACGTGCTTGCCGGCCTCCAGCGCGGCCCGCACCAGCCGGTAGTGCGCGGCCGCGGGCGTGGCCACCGCGACCGCCCCGACCCGCTCGTCGTCGAGCACCCGCCGGTAGGAGCCGGTCGCCCGGACGGTGCTGTACTCCCCCAGCACGGCACGGGCCTTGGCCTCGTCCAGGTCGCACAGCCAGTGCAGTCGCAGCGCCGGGGTGTCCTGCGCGTTGCGGACCAGCTTCGGGCCCCAGTAGCCGGCCCCGACCACGGCGAGGCCCACCGGGCGTTCCGGTGCCGGCCGGGGCGGTTCGCCCGGCGTGGGCACGTGCCCACCGGGCGCCTGGTTGGCGGCCTGCGCGTCCCAGGCCCCCGACCGCTGCCGCGGCCCGTTCCGACCGGGCTGCTCCGACGTCATCCACGAGCCCCTTCGCTCCGCCGCCGGGGCGGGCTCGGGCCCACCCCGGCGGCCCCAACGTCCGGCGCGGGCACCGGGTCCGGCCCCGTCCGCGCGTCCGCGGGCGGTCGGCCGGATCCCCTTCGGCCTCGCTGCCGGAACGGTACCGGCCGTGCCCCCGGCCCGGAGGTGGTTTCGGGAAATCAGCGGACAAGTCGTGACGACGGTGTGCGGATCCGGCCCCGGTCCGGCGAGGATCGGGTGACGGCCCGGCCGGTCCCGCACGGTCGTTCGTCCGCCCCCGCACCCCGGTTGTGCGGATGTCGGTGTCGTTTGACAGGCTTGCCCCGGACCGTCCCACCGGTCCTTCCGTCAGCGGGAACAGAGGAGGAGGACGACGCATGACCACCGGTGAGCCCGCGGGCCCGCCCGTGCTGCGCCACCACCGCGACAGCCTGCTGCCCGCCGTCGCCGCCGCGCTGTCACTCAAGGGCGGCGAGGTGCACACCCTGGCCGGGGACAAGGACGCCCGACGGCCGGTCCTGCACCCGCTGGTCGGCGAGTTCCTGGACACGCTGCCCGTCGAGGCGCGCGAGCGGTTCACCGGCCGCTGCCCGGAGGCCGTCCTGCTCTCCCAGCACCTGGTCGCGGTCGACGGCCGGCGCTCCAAGCGCGCCGCCCGCAAGCCGATGACCCTGCACGAGGCCCGCAAGGCGCTCAAGGGCTCCCGGATGACGACCGTTCGCATCCGGGAGGAGGGCGACCCGGCGCACGGCACCCACGCCCCGCCGTGCCGTTCCTGCGCGCCGATGCTGGAGCACTTCACCGTGCAGAGCGTCGCCGTCGGGCCGCCCGCGCCCTGACCGCGCCCTCGTACGCCCCCTGTCCCCGAGCCCTGGAGTCCGCCCTGAACCCGCCCAGCCCGCCCCCGCCACCGCCGGCCACCCTGTCCGCCGCCCCCGCCGGGCGGGCCCGCCCGCGCTTCCCCGCCGACGTCGCCGCCGAGCTCAAGGCGGCCGGCTGGCACCCCGGCCGCTGGCAGATACGGCAGGCCGAGGAGTGGGCCGACGCCCTGGTCGGGTACGGCGGGCCGTCCGGTCTGCGGCACGCGGTGTTCCCGGCGGCGGTGGAGGCTTGGGCCGAGTTCGGCGGCCTGGCCTTCGACCTGGCCGGCCCGGGCCGCCAGCTGGCCCGCACCCCGTTCCTGATCGACCCGCTGTGCGGGCTGCACCAGCCGCGCACCCTGCTCGACCTCGGCCGCGCCCTGGGCAGCCAGCTCGCCCCGCTCGGCGAGGAGGCGTACGGGCAGGCGCTGCTGGCCGTCGACGAGGAGGGCCGGGTCTACAGCCTGGACCACACCGGCGAGTGGTTCCTCGGGCACGGCATCGACCAGGCCGTCACCACCCTGATCCTGGGCACCGCCCCGGAGCGGCTGCGCACCGCCGACGGTTCCTGACGGCGGCCCGGGGCGCTCCGCCGACGCGCACCCGGGCCTGACCGCCGGGCCGGGCCTGGCGGCGCGTCACCGCAGCCGTTCGGCCCGGACCGCCAGCCGGGACGGCAGCACCGCCTCGACCCGGAACCCGCCGTCCGCCTCCGGCCCGGAGGAGAAGGTGCCGCCCAGCGCGATCACCCGCTCCCGCATCCCGACCAGCCCGTTGCCGCCGCTGGGCAGCTTCGCCGCGCCCCCGCCGCCGCCCGGGCAGGCGTTCACCACGCTCACCCGCACCCCGTTGGGCGCGTACGCGAGCAGGACGGACACCTGTGCGCCGCCCGCGTGCTTGTGCGCATTGGTCAGGCCCTCCTGGACGACCCGGTAGGCGGTCTGCTCGGCCTCGCCGGTGAACTCCTGCCGGCTGCCGCTGACGGTCAGCGTCACCGCCATGCCGGCCGCCCGGGACTGGTCGACCAGCCGGGGCAGCCCGGCCAGCGAGTCGGGCTCCGGCTGGCGCTCGTCGTCCATCCGCAGCACGCCGAGGATCTCCCGCAGCTCGTTCAGCGCCTGCCGTCCGACCTCGCCCATCAGCTTGGCGCTCTGCGCGGCCTTCTCCGGGTCCTTGGCGACGATCCGCTCCAGCGCCCCGGCGTGCACCACCATCAGGGACACCCGGTGCGCCACCACGTCGTGCATCTCCCGGGCGATCCGGGTGCGCTCCTCCAGCCGGGCCCGGCGGGCGCGCTCCTGGGCCTGCTCGGCCAGCAGGTCCAGCTCGGTCTCCAGGCCGTGCGCGCGGTCCTTGAGCGAGTCGATCAGCCGCCGCCGCGCGCCCACGTACAGTCCGGTGACCACCGGCGGGACGGTCAGGCCGACGGAGACCAGCACCGCGATCAGCACCTGGCCCCAGAGCGGCGGCTGCTCCACCGCCGTGTCGCCGGGCGTCAGCATCGACACCATCATCACGGCGACGGTCTCGGCGAAGGCCAGTGCGGACAGCGCCACCACCCGCCAGCGCCGGGTGGGCCACTCCCAGGTCGCCGCCAGCGTGTACAGCGACACCACCAGCAGCAGGACGCCGAGCATCCCCGGCATCGCCACCAGGGTCACCAGCACCGGTACGGCCGGCCAGCGGCGGCGCAGCACCAGCGAACCGCCCGCCACCACGCCGAGCAGCGAGATGCCGGCCATCCCGGCGGCGTCCAGGTGCACCCGGCCGGAGAGGAAGGCGATCGTGCTGAGCGCGCACTCCAGCGCGGCGAGCACCGCCAGCCCGATGTCCAGGAAGGCGCTGCGCGGCCGCTCCCACCACCAGAACGGCCGGACCGGCGCGCGCTCCCCAGGCGACTTGCTCATGGCTGACAGCCTAAGCGGCAACCCCCTCCCCTCCCCACCGGGATTGCCCCCGACACCTCACCGGACCCTCAAGTGGTCCAGACCACATGCGGCCTGCGGCGTCACTGTCCGCCATCCGGCCACCTCGCGGACAGCGACCGCCCCGACACCTATGCTGGTCGCGTCGGACAGCGCGGTCCGCACGCGTCACACCCGCCACACGCGGGCGGACCTGTGACGATGAGCCGTTGCCGAACCCCACCACCACAGGGAGCCAGCCGTGACCGCTCCGGTCCCCACCCCGGCGGACAGCCCCACTGTCCACGCCACCGGCCCAGTTGCCGACAACGCGGCCCTGCGGGCGGACATCCGCCGCCTCGGCGACCTGCTCGGCGAGACGCTCGTCCGACAGGAAGGCCCCCAGCTGCTGGGCCTGGTCGAACAGGTCCGCCTGCTCAGCCGCACCGACGGCGAGGCCACCGCCGAACTCCTCTCCGACATCGACCTGGACACCGCCGCCAAGCTGGTCCGGGCCTTCTCCACCTACTTCCACCTCGCCAACGTCACCGAACAGGTGCACCGCGGCCGCGAGTTCGCCACTCGCCGCGCCCGGGAGGGCTCGCTGCTCGCCCAGACCGCCGACCAGCTCGCCGAGGCCGACCCCAAGCACCTCGAAAACACGCTGGCCCACCTCGCGGTCCGCCCGGTCTTCACCGCCCACCCCACCGAGGCCGCCCGCCGCAGCGTCCTCAACAAGCTGCGCCGCATCGGCGAACTCCTCGACCGCATCCACCGCGAGGAGATCGCCGCCGGCCTCTCCCAGGCCGACCCGGCCCGCACCAGCAGCGCCCGCCGCCAGGCCGACCGCCGCCTCGCCGAGGTCATCGACCTGCTCTGGCAGACCGACGAGCTGCGCATCGCCCGCCCCGAGCCCACCGACGAGGCCCGCAACGCCGTCTACTACCTGGACGAGCTCTACCGCGACGCCGTCCCCCAGGTCCTGGAGGAACTGCACGAGGAGCTCGGCCGGGTCGGCCTGACCCTGCCCGACGGCGTCCGCCCGCTCACCTTCGGCACCTGGATCGGCGGCGACCGCGACGGCAACCCCAACGTGACCCCGCAGGTCACCTGGGACGTCCTCAACCTCCAGCACGAGTACGGCATCAAGGACGCCCTGGCCGCCGTCGACGACCTGCGCAGCACCCTCTCCACCTCCGAGCGGCTGGCCGGCGCCTCGGTCGAACTGCTCGCCTCGCTCAACACCGACCTGCACCAGCTCCCCGAGCTCAGCCCCCGCTACAAGCGGATGAACGCCGAGGAGCCCTACCGCCTCAAGGCCACCTGCGTCCGGCTCAAGCTGGAGAACACCCGCGAGCGGCTCGCCCAGGGCACCCCGCACGTCGAGGGCCGCGACTACCTCGGCACCCGCGAGCTGATCACCGACCTGCGGCTCATCCAGGACTCCCTGCGCGCCCACCGCGGCGAGCTGATCGCCGACGGCCGCCTCGCCCGCGCCATCCGCACCATCGAGGCCTTCGGCCTCCAGCTCGCCACCATGGACGTCCGCGAGCACGCCGAGGCCCACCACCACGCCCTCGGCCAGCTCTTCGACCGCCTCGGCGAGGAGGCCTGGCGCTACGCCGACATGCCCCGCGAGTACCGGCAGAAGCTGCTCGCCAAGGAGCTCCGCTCGCGCCGCCCGCTCGCCCCCACCCCGGCCCCGCTGGACGCCGCCGGCACCAAGACCCTCGGCGTCTTCAACACCATCCGCGAGGGCTTCGAGCGCTTCGGCGACGAGATCGTCGAGAGCTACATCATCTCCATGTGCCAGGGCGCCGACGACGTCTTCGCCGCCACCGTCCTGGCCCGCGAGGCCGGCCTGATCGACCTGCACGGCGGCATCGCCAAGATCGGCATCGTGCCGCTGCTGGAGACCACCGAGGAACTCCAGAAGGCCGACCTCATCCTCGACGAGATGCTGTCCGACCCCTCCTACCGGCTGCTCGTCTCGCTGCGCGGCGACGTCCAGGAGGTCATGCTCGGCTACTCCGACTCCTCCAAGTTCGGCGGCATCACCACCTCCCAGTGGGAGATCCACCGCGCCCAGCGCCGGCTGCGCGACGTCGCCCACCGCTACGGCATCCGGCTGCGCCTGTTCCACGGCCGCGGCGGCACCGTCGGCCGCGGCGGCGGCCCCTCCCACGAGGCCATCCTGGCCCAGCCCTGGGGCACCCTGGAGGGCGAGATCAAGGTCACCGAGCAGGGAGAGGTCATCTCCGACAAGTACCTGCTCCCCTCCCTCGCCCGGGAGAACCTGGAACTGACCATCTCCGCCACCCTCTCCGCCTCCGCGCTGCACACCGCCCCGCGCCAGGCCCCCGAGGAACTGGCCCGCTGGGACGCCGCGATGGACCAGGTCTCCGCGGCCGCCCACACCGCCTACCGCGCCCTGGTCGAGCAGGACGACCTGCCGAAGTACTTCTTCGCCGCCACCCCGGTCGACCAGCTCGCCTCGCTGCACCTGGGCTCCCGCCCGTCCCGCCGCCCCGACTCCGGCGCCGGCCTCGACGGCCTGCGGGCCATCCCGTGGGTCTTCGGCTGGACCCAGTCCCGCCAGATCGTCCCCGGCTGGTACGGCGTCGGCTCCGGCCTCGCCGCCGCCCGCGCGGCCGGCCTCGGCGGCGTGCTCGACGAGATGCACGGCCAGTGGCACTTCTTCCGCAACTTCCTGTCCAACGTCGCCATGACGCTGGCCAAGACCGACCTGCGGATCGCCCGCCACTACGTCGAGCAGCTGGTGCCCGCCGAACTGCACCACGTCTTCGACCAGATCGTCGCCGAGCACGACCTCACCCTGCGCGAGGTGCTCCGGCTCACCGGCGAGGGCGCACTGCTGGAGCACAACCCGGTGCTCAAGCAGACCTTCACCGTCCGCGACGCCTACCTCGACCCGATCTCCTACCTCCAGGTCGCGCTGCTGCGCCGCCAGCGCGAGGAGGTCGCCACCGGCCGCCACGAGGACCCGCTGCGGGCCCGCGCGCTGCTGCTGACCGTCAACGGCATCGCCGCCGGCCTGCGCAACACCGGCTGACGCCACCGCGCGTACGGGACGGGGCCGCCGTCCGCCCTCCGGGGTGGGCGGCGGCCCCGTCCCGTACCGGAAGGGCCCGGGGCACGCGAAAGGGCCGGCGCCCTTGGGCACCGGCCCGGTGTCGTGTCACCGCGCGGACGGCTAGGTCCCGGACACGGCCTACTCGCCCGGCTCGCCCGCGCGCCGGCGCTTCAGCCACAGCGCGGCGCCGCCGGCCGCGACCACCAGGCCGCCGCCGACCGCCAGCAGCCCTGCGTCCGCGCCCATCGAGTCACCGAGCAGCGGCCCGAACTGCGCCGCCGCGGGCTCCGGGGAGCCCCCCGGATCCGGCTCGGCCACCGCGTCCGCGTGCGCCACCGCGCCGCCCGAGAGCAGCACCCCGGCCGCCCCCAGCGCACCGGCCGTGCCGACCCGCCGTCCGAACTGCTTCAGTCGGACCACCCGGAGCCGCCGCAATCGGCGGACCGGACGAAAACCCCGCATCGAGAACTCCCCAGGACTCGTTCGCGTACCAGGCCGACGCTATCCGATCCCGCACAGGCTTCTCACACGGATTCAGGTTTGGACCGGCAAGCGTTGTACGACTGTTGCGTAACACCACTCCCGGACTTGATGGAGCGTCAGGAGTTGTAGGTGCCCTGCGCCCGCTCCAGCCCCTCGGACAGCAGCGCCTCCACCGCGTCCGCCGAGCGGTCCACGAACCACTCCAGTTCCTTGCGCTCGGCGCCGGAGAAGTCCTTCAGCACGAAGTCCGCGACCTCCATCCGGCCCGGCGGCCGACCGATCCCGCACCGCACCCGGTAGTAGTCCGGCCCCAGCGACTTGGTGATCGACTTCAGCCCGTTGTGGCCGTTGTCCCCGCCGCCCAGCTTGAGGCGCAGCGCCGCGTAGTCGATGTCCAGCTCGTCGTGGACGGCGACCAGCGCCGAGGCCGGCGCCTTGTAGAAGTCCCGCAGCGCCGTCACCGGGCCGCCGGAGAGGTTCATGAACGACATCGGCTTGGCCAGCACCACCCGGCGGCCGGACAGCCGCCCTTCGGCCACCTGCGCCCGGCTCTTGTGCGCCTTGAACTTCGCGCCCATCCGTTGCGCCAGCAGGTCCACCACCATGAACCCGATGTTGTGCCGGTTCCGGGCGTACTGCTCGCCCGGGTTGCCCAGCCCCACCACCAGCCAGGGGCCCTCGTACTCGTCCGCCATGCCCTCTCTCCTCCTGTGCGCGCTCTACGTCATCTTCCCGGACACACCGCTGCCCCGGCCGCTCCGAGGGGAGCGACCGGGGCAGCGGTCACAGCTGGTGGGGCGAGGCTCAGGCCTCGGTGCCCTCGGCCTCGGCGGCCTCGTCCTCGGCCGGGGCGGCCTGGGCGCCGATGACCTGCAGCACGACGGCGTCGGCGTCGACGGCCAGGGTGACGCCGGCCGGCAGGACGATGTCCTTGGCGAGGACGGAGGCACCGGACTCCAGGCCCTCGACCGAGACGGTGACCGACTCGGGCAGGTGGGTGGCCTCGGCCTCGATCGGCAGCGCGTTGAGGACGTGCTCCAGCAGGTTGCCGCCGGGGGCCAGCTCGCCCTCGGTCAGGACCGGGATCTCGACGGTGACCTTCTCGCCGCGCTTGACCAGCAGCAGGTCGACGTGCTCGATGGTGCGCTTGATGGCCTCGCGCTGGACGGCCTTGGGCAGCACGTACTCGTCCTTGCCCTCGATCGGCACGACCAGCAGGGCGTTCGGGGTCTTGAGCGCCATCATCAGGTCGTGGCTCGGCAGGTTCAGGTGAACCGGGGCGTGGCCGTGGCCGTAGACGACACCGGGGACGAAGCCGGCGCGGCGGGCGCGACGGGCGGCACCCTTGCCGAACTCGGAACGGGTCTCAGCGGCGATGCGGATCTCGGACACGACTGCACTCCTCGGGAAGACTGGCGCGGGGGTGCAGGCAACGCGAAAAACCGCCGGGACCACACCCTCAGTACGTTCGGGGGTCACTCGGCGGTAACGGCCTCTGCCGGCGGACGGGAATCCGGTACCGGCAGCGCGTCGATCACGGAGCGGGCACCCGGCAAGCAGGCACACGGCATCCCTCGCCGAGCAGTTTCACGAGTCTAACCGCATGAACGGCCTCCCGTGAAATCGGCGGCGGCCCCGGTCCGATCCGGAC
>NZ_JBHXTQ010000136.1:0-12213 GCF_042677305.1 Kitasatospora sp. NPDC127121
CACCTCATGGTGCAGGCCGCCGCCCGGTGTGCGCGGTGTTGTCCGGCCGCGGTCCTCAAGGCCCGCCGCCGGCCCCGGTTCGCGTCCGGGTGAGCTGGTCGGTGAGCGGTTACCAGCTTCCCTTGATGAGCGGTTACCAGCTTCCCTTGAGGGGGATCCAGCCGGGGTTGCCGAACTTCGTCGTCACGGCGGCGGTGCTGTTGTCGTTGCTGAGATAGAACGTCGCGGTGGCCGGGTCGTAGCCGCCGACGCTGTCCTTGCCGGAGCCGTTCCAGTCGCCGACGAGGGGCTTCCAGCCGGGGTTGCCGAACTTCGCGGTCACGGCGGTGGTGCTGTTGTCGTTGCTGAGGTAGAAGGTCTGGGTGCTCGGGTCGTAGGCGCCGATGCTGGTGACGCCGTCGCCGTTCCAGTCGCCGACCAGCGGGGTCCAACCGGGGTTGCCGAACTTCGCCGAGCCCGCAACGGTGCTGTTGTCGTTGCTCTCGTAGAAGGTGGCGGTGGCCGGGTCGTACGCGCCGATGCTGTCCTTGCCGTCCTTGTTCCAGTCACCGACCAGCGGGATCCAGCCCGGGTTGCCGAACGTCGTGGTCACGGCGACCGTGCTGTTGTCGTTGCTGAGGTAGAACGTCGCGGTGGCCGGGTCGTACGCGCCGACGCTGCTGACACCGTCACCGTTCCAGTCACCGACCAGCGGGATCCAACCGGGGTTGCCGAACTTCGCCGAGCCCGCAACGGTGCTGTTGTCGTTGCTCTCGTAGAAGGTGGCGGTGGCCGGGTCGTACGCGCCGATCCGGTCCGAGTACGGCTTGGCGTGGTCGGTGCTCAGGCCCGCGTTGCAGTTGGGCCAGGCGCCGGGGCCCTGGCCGGCGAGGATCTTCTCCCCTACGAGGATCTGCTGCTTCTTGGTGGCGAGATCGGGCCGGGAAGCGTAGGCCAGGCCGCCGTAGGCCTTCCAGGTGGGCAGCGCGATCTGCAGGCCGCCGTAGTTGCCGTTGTTGGTGTTGATGCTCCAGTTCCCGGTGCTCTCGCACTGGGCGACCCTGTCCCAGGTGCCCACCGAGGCGGCTTGGGCCGGTGCCTGGGAGGCGACGGACAGGACGGCCGCCCCCAGGGCGACAGCGGCGAGCGAGCGGGTGCGACGGGTGTGACCGGTGTGACGGGTGGTCGACTTGTTCTCGGGCATGCTCAGCTGACTTCCTTTCGTGTCGGTTGGGGGCGGACTACCAGCGGCCGGCGATCGGGACGTCGCCGGGGCTGCCGTAGACGAAGCTGGCGGCGGTGGTGCTGTTGTCGTTGCTGAGGTAGAAGGTCTGGGTGCTCGGGTCGTACGCGCCGATGCTGGTGACGCCGTCGTTGTTCCAGTCACCGACCAGCGGGGTCCAGCCCGCGTTGCCGAACTTCACCGAGCCCGCGACCGTGCTGTTGTCGTTGCTCTCGTAGAAGGTCTGGGTCGTCGGGTCGTACGCGCCGATGCTGTCCTTGCCGTCCTTGTTCCAGTCGCCGACCAGCGGGATCCAACCCGGGTTGCCGAACTTCGCGGTCCCGGCGGCGGTGCTGTTGTCGTTGCTGAGGTAGAACGTGGCAGTGGCGGGGTCGTACGCGCCGACGCTGGTGACACCGTCACCGTTCCAGTCACCGACCAACGGGATCCAACCCGGGTTGCCGAACTTCGCGGTCCCGGCGGCGGTGCTGTTGTCGTTGCTGAGGTAGAACGTCGCGGTGGCCGGGTCGTACGCGCCGACGCTGGCGACGCCGTCACCGTTCCAGTCACCGACCAACGGGGTCCAGCCCGCGTTGCCGAACTTCGCCGAGCCCAGCGTGGAACCCGTGTTGTCGCCTTCGTAGAAGGTCTGGGTGGACGGGTGGTACACGCCGGCCTTCGTGGCCCGGGTCTGGACGTCATCGACGATGTTCTTGTAGCGCAGGGCCTTGTACTCGCCGTTGGGGTGCGAGTCGAGGGTGCCGTTGATGGAGGCGCCGGTGACGTGCTTCACCGGGGTGGAGCCGAAGGAGTAGTACGAGAAGGTCGTGTGGGCGGCGTCGTCCCACTTCTCGAAGAGCAGGACGTGGTTGTAGTAGCTGTTGAGGACGTCGCCGGCCTTGAGCTCGCTGCGCTGGATCCCGTAGGTGTAGGAGTCCTCGATGGCCCGGGTGTCGGGGCCGGTGCCGGCGCCCAGGTGCCAGGCCATGGAGACGTAACCCGAGCAGTCCGTACGGTAGTTGCGGCCGCTGGAGTCCGGGTACGAGCCGCCCTGGTTGTAGGGGATCGACTTGCCCAGCCAGTACTGCGCCCGCTGGATGACCTCACTGCGGGTGATCTTGCCGTCGATCGAGGACGAGGCGGCGGTGACGGCACTGGTCGCCGCGTGGGCCGCCGTGGTGGTGACGGCGGTCGCAACTATCGCACCGGAAGCGGCGAGGGAGGCCGCGAGGGCGACGTGGGCGAGCCTGGACAGCGTGGACGAAGGCATGGCGGAGCTCCTCTTGCGCGTTGCGCGTTGCGGGTTGCGGGTTGCGCGGTGCGGGTTACTGGTTGCGAGTTCGAGACGGCATCGGATGCCGGGCAGCGTCGTGCGGGTTCAGCGGCGGCGCGGGTTCAGCGGCCGGGGGGCGCCGGTGGCTGGTAGCGCCGGCGCATCAGGGGTGAGGCCTGGTGGCCTCGGGCGATCAGGACGTGGGCCCGGCTCAGGGTGTCCTCCGCGACGGCGGGGTCACGGCTGGCGAGGTAGACGAGCAGGTCGACGCGGTCGGCCTCGCTTCGGACGGTGATGTGCTGGAGGCCGTCGTCGGGGCGGGCGTGGGCCCACAGGACGGCGCGGACCTCGGCCGCCTCACCTGCCTTGTCCGCCTCAGTCACCTCGGCCGCCTCAGCCGCCTCGCCGGCTGGAACCGGCCCGGTGCTCTGCCTGCGGTGCAGGGCGGCGTAGATGACGTCCATCCGCGGGTCAGCCGCCCCAGCCGAAGCTGGCGTTGACGGCGGTGTCCTGGGTGCTCACCGACAGGACGGCGGGGGCGGCGAGCAGCGCGCCCAGCGAGATGGCGATGGCCGCGGCGGCCTTGGCGATACGGGTCTGGATCACGATCGGTTGTCCTCAACTGTTGCTGGCACGAAGGGATTTCTCCGATCGGTGCGTCCCGCGGTCGACGCGCCGTCCGGCTGCCGTCCGGGCTGACTTTCTGGCTGACTCCCTGGCGGCGATCACTAGCTTTGCCGGTCGGGGGGCGGCTCGGAAGGCCTTGCGGGTGTCGCCAACCGGCCTGTCCGACTCCGGACATACTGTCACGCACATGACAAGAACTGGATGGCGCGGCCTGCCGTCGAGGCCGGATATCCGACCTTGAGGGCGGTGTCATCCCATGAAAGGATCATGAAGCTTCGTGTGCTGTCACAGCCACGAGAGCTCACGGATCATCACACAAGGGGGACACCATGTTGCAGGCGCTTGGACTATCGGCCCGCGCCGAGCAGGTCTACCAAGCCCTGCTCGACCACCCCTCCGCCGACGTCGAAGCGATAGCCGGGCGCTGCGCGACCACCGCCACCCAGGTCCACGACTGCCTCGACGAACTCGGCGCACTCATGCTCGTACGCGCCTCCGCCGACCACCCCGGCCGGATGCGCGCCGTCGACCCGGCCGTCGGCCTCGCCGAGATGCTCGCCCGCCAGGAAGCCGACCTCGCCGCCCGCCAGGCCGCCCTCGCCGCGTCCCGCGCCGCCGTCACCCGCATGGTCGCCGAACGCGCCGAACACCACGCCGCCCACGGCGAACGCCTGCTGGGCATGGACGCCGTCCACCACCGCCTGGAACAGATGAGCCGCACCACCACCACGGAAGCCCTCAGCAGCCAGCCCGGAAACCAGCGGCCCGAAGACCTCGACTCCTCCCGCCCCGGCGACGCCGGCGCGCTCGCCCGCGGCATCACCATCCGCACCCTCTACCAGGACTCCACCCGCCACCAGCCGCACGTCACCGGGTACGCCCACTGGCTGCTCAGCCACGGCGGCGAAGTCCGCACCGCCCCCACCATCCCCCAGCGCATCGTCATCGCCGACCGCCGTGAGGCCCTCGTCCCCATCGACCCCGAGGACCACCGCAAGGGCGCACTGCACGTCACCGAACCCGGCATCCTCACCGCCCTGCTCGACCTCTACGAACAGGCCTGGAACACCGCCGTCCCGCTCGGCGCCACCGCCCCCGGCGACCCCACCACCGGACTCACCGCCACCGAACGCGAACTGCTGCGCCTGCTCGGCACCGGCCTCACCGACGACACCGCCGGCCAGCGCCTGGGCATCTCCTCCCGCACCGTCGGCCGCCACATGGCCTCCATCATGGAGCGGCTCAACGCCAGCAGCCGCTTCGAGGCCGGCATCAAGGCCGCCCAGAACGGCTGGCTCTGACCGGCTGGCTCCGACCGGCCCGAAGTGCGCCGTGTCAACCCGCAGCTCCCCGATGGATTGTCACAGTCCGGTCCTCGCGATGTCCTGGTGATTGTGACGCCACGCGTGCCACCGAAATGCACTGACCAACCGTCATGGTGGGTGTCCAGCAAGCCAGCACACATCGCCATCGGGGAGCCACCATGTCCGTCCGCCGCCGTCGCCCGCTGCTCGTCACCGCCGTCCTCGCCGTCGGGGCCGGACTCGTCCTGACCGCCTGCGGGCCCGACAACGCCGACCCGGCCGCAGGCCCGAAGGCCTCCCCCACCACCGCGGCCGTCGCACCCGCCCCCACCGGCGCGGCCCCCGCAACGGGGTCACCGACCGCCCCGGCCACCGCAGCCGCGTCACACACCCCCACCAGCGCGCCTCACACGTCGTCCGCCTCCACCAGCACCCGACCCAGCGCAGGCAACGCCCCCGCCCCCGCCGACGCCACCCCGTGCGACATCGGCAACCTCTCCATCCACGTCACCGCACGCCCCGGAGCACCCAGCCAGCGCGTCATCGAAGTCCACAACACCGGCACCACCGCCTGCAGCCTCAGCTCCTCCCCCGGCGTCAACCTCGGCAACTCCACCGCCCGCGACCAGAGCAACAACATCCGGCCCGTACTCGCCAGCGGCACCCTGCGCTTCCCCGTCCCCGCAGGCCAGAACGCCTACGTCGTCATCGACCTCAACCCCGGCGGCGCCACCACCGGCACCACCCCCGACATCAACGAGATCAACGTCCTCGCCGACCAGGACGACACCAACATGCCCCTCGCCGCCACCCACAACTTCCCACTCACCCCCGACACCCGCGTCCTCAACCCCCACATGGGCAACTACCGCGCCACCATCGCCGACGCCGTCACCTCTATGGCAGCCGCCGGCAAGTAACCCCGGCACCACCATCATGAAGGGTGCCCGTCGGTCACGGGCCCGGTCGGTGTTCCGGTGCGACGGTGATCAGCGGGTGGAAGTAGGCGAGTTCGGCGAGCTCGTCGACTATCAAATGGCCCCGCCGGAACGGTCAAGCGTCTCGATGCACCACATCGCACCGCGCGACCCAGCGGATCGGCTCAGCGGATCGGGCAGGCCGGCCCGGGCCGGCGGACAGGCAACCCGGCACCCGTCCCGTCAGGGTCGGAGGGCAGGGTCGGAGCGCAGGGACGGGAATGCGCCTACGTCAGGCCCCGTACCGGTCGGCGAGTGCGCGGGCGGTCGCGGCCAGCCGGGCACGCAGCTCCGGTGGTTCGAGGACCTCCACGTCAGTGCCCAGTCTCAGGAACTCGTCGTGGGCGTGGCCGAGGGACTCGATGGGCACGGACGCCCTGGTCCAGCCGTCCGCCTCGGCCACCCCCGAATCCGCGACCGCCCGGTCGAACGCGCGGCCGAGCTGCTCGCGGCCCCGGGCGACACCGCTCGGCGACAGTCGCACCGTCGCCTCCCCGGTGTGCAGTCGGGCATGGAAGTCGGCGAGCCCGTCCCGCCAGTGTGCAGCCAGGTCGAAGCTCGCGGGTATCTCGAACTCCTCTTCCAGCTCTCGCAGTTCGAGGATCTGGTCGACCCGGTAGGTACGCGGGGTGGCACCGCCCGCGGCAGCGACCAGATACCAGCGGCCGGCCTTGAGGACCAGTCCGTACGGCTCCAGTCGCCGTTCCACCTCGGTGGGCGCCTTCCACCGCCGGTAGCGGACCCACACCCTGCGCCGGTCCCAGAGCGCGGCCGCGACGGCCGCCAGGTGCGGCGTCTCGTCCACGTCCCCGTACCAGCCGGGCGCATCGAGGTGGAAGCGCTCCTGGATCAGCCCGGCCCGCTCGCGGAGCTCCGCCGGCAGGGCGGCCCGCAGCTTGAGCTGGGCGGCCGCCAGTACCTCGCCCAGGCCCAACTCGGCCGCCGGGCCGGGCAGCCCGGCCAGGAACAGGGCCTGCGACTCATCGGCGGTCAGGCCCGTCAGCCGGGTACGGTACCCGTCGAGCAGCTGGTAGCCGCCGCCGTGACCGGCCTCGCCGAACAGCGGGATCCCGGCGGCGCCGAGCGCTTCGAGGTCCCGGTAGACCGTGCGGACCGACACCTCCAGCTCGTCGGCGAGCTGCTGGGCCGTCATCCTTCCCCGGTTCTGGAGGAGCAGGAGCAGTGAGATCAGTCGGCTGGCGCGCACGGCTGTCAGTATCCACTGACAGGAGGTGTCAGTGGACCGGTTCTAGCCTGCGGCCATGATCGATTCCGACTTCCTCCACGGTTCCCGGGGCATGGCCGTCCGCAGACTCACCGGGGTTCCGGCCGACGGTGACAGCCGGGGGCAGGAGTTCTCCGTGAACGGCGGACACAGCCGGGTGCTCGACCGGGTCACGGAGCTCAGCCGTGTCCAGTTGCAGGACGCCTCGTGAGCATCGTCGAACTGCGCCAGTACACCCTGCACCCAGGTGCCCGCGACACTCTGCTCGACCTCTTCGAGCGGGAGTTCGTGACCGGACAGCAGGCGGTGGGCATCACCGTCGGCGGCCGGTTCCGGGACCTGGACGACCCGGACCGCTTCGTCTGGCTGCGCAGCTTCCCTGACATGGCGTCGCGGGCACGGGCACTGCACGCCTTCTACTACGGGCCGGTCTGGCAGGAGCACCGGGACGCCGCCAACGCGACGATGGTGGACTCGGACGACGTCCTGCTGCTGCGCGGCCCGGGCTTCACCGCCCCGGCCGACGCCGGACCGGTCGTCGCGACCATCTGCCACCCCCTGGACCCCGCCGCCTTCGCCGACCACTTCGAGCGGCACCTGCGCCCCGAACTGGCCGCCCGGACCCCGCCGTTGGCGGTTCACCGCACCGAACACGTGGAGAACGACTTCCCCGCCCTGCCCGTACGGGCCGGCGAGGACGTCCTCGTGTGGTTCACCACCGGTGACACCGCCCCCCTGCCGGACCTCTCGACACACCTGCACTCCGCCCCGCAGCAACTGCACCTCTCGCCCGTGCCGCAACACTCCCGCTGAAGCCCGTCGCAGAGGACCGTGGGTGGGCAGGCCGACGTCCGGCCGACCTGCTGCTCCACCCGCCGGGAACGGGGTTGTGCGAGGTGGCGACGGCCTGCACCACGCTGGTGCGGGCCGTCGCTCCCCGCTCCCAGACCGTTGGCCGGCGGGAATGGAGCAGTCCGGCTGGAGCACTACGAAGCGGCCGGTGGTTCCACCCGGGCGTGTGTCTCCGGCGGCACCGGGAAGCGCCTCAACAACTCCTCCATCCAGGCGGCCGGATGGGTGGCCGTCGCCGCGCCACCGGGGAGGGCCCGCACTTGGCGGATGCCCTCGGTCAGTGCCTCGACGGCGGCCCGGGTGGTGTACCGGTCGGCGACCCACTGACGGCCCGCCCGCCGCACCTCGTCCTGGCCGGGCAGGTCGAGCAGCTCAAGGGCCTTGTCCGCCAACCGATCCGTTTCGAGCTCCGGGATCCGCCACGCGGACGGCGAGTCGAACAGTTCCGCTCCGCCGCCGGCGGCGTAACCGGCCACCAGGCAGCCGCTGGCCATCGCCTCGGCCAACGGCAATCCGAAGCCCTCGCCCTCGGGCGCCCCCAACGCGATGAACACCGACGTGTCGGACAGGACGCGAGCGACCTCCTCGTGGGGGACCGCGTGGATGTCGTACAGGTCGACGCCCTCGGACCGCGGGTCGGCGTGCAGCAGACGGCGGAGCAGCGTGGTCTCGATCGGGCGCTTGCGGGACATCCACGCGATGCGCCGAACCCGCTCGGTCGATGCCGGCCGGAACAACTCGGTGTCAATGACGTTCGGCACCAGGTGCGGTTCGAACTCGGGCAGGGCGCGGCGGAACATGTCGACGCCCGCCTTCGAGATCGTCCACAGAGCCGGCCGGTCCGACCAGCCCGGATACGGGCCGGGGTCGGGGCAGGTCAGGAAGTTGACGTAGTGCCCCTGCGAGTAGATGACCTTGTGGCCGCCGGGCGCCGGGTCGTGCCCCGGGACCACGCTGACCTCGTGCAGCACGAGCACGTCCTCGGGCCCGAGGTCCAAGGTCATGCCGGACAGCGTCGGCACATCGTCGTCGAACCACGTGTAGCGGAATCCCGGCGTGGGCGTCCAGCGAAACGCCTCGACGCCGACGGCCCGCAGCAGCGCGACCTGCTGGTTCAGCACCCGAATGCCGCCCAGCGGGAACTGGAACTCGAACGACGCGTAGATGACTCGGCCGGTCACCGTACCTCCCGGAGAAACAACGATCGGTGGGACCAGAGCATGGGGGTTACGGGCGTGGGTGGTTGGGCCAGGGAGGCGGCATCGCCTTCCCGGGGCCGTGGAGCAACGTCCGTGCACAGCGGCTGGGCCTGGCCCGTACTCATACGCCCAGGGTGGCAGCAATGCCCCCGCGTGTCACCGCCCCGACGCGGTCGGGGGACGTCGCACCGCTACCGGGTTGTCGGCCCGATGTTGTTCCCTGATGGGTCTGGAGCGGTGGTTGTAGGTCCTGGTGTGTGAGATATGCGGATGGGGCGGGCTGACCGCCACGGGACGTGAGCGCCGGCAACTGGCGCCGGCTCCCGGTCCCCGACGGACGCGGCCTGGTCGAATGCGTCGCGGAATGCCCCGGCCATCGCCCGCCATGCGCTCGTTGATCAGTGCCGCGAGCGGCATGGAAAGAGCGCCCCAGACCGAACGGGTCCGGGGCGCTCGGGCGCCGGGCGTCAGCTACTGATCACGGGTAGACGGTCTTCGTGAGGTTCCGAGCGTACCCGCCCCACAGCGCAGTTGCCCCACCAAATGACACTGTCGCCTTCGCGACCACGCTCGGCTCACCCCACGAGAGAATCCCGAGGCGCAGCTCGTTGTCGATGATGTAAACCGCGAACTTGATGTACCTGTTCTCCCCTTCCGGATGACCCTTCAGGGACTTGAGAATGTAGTAGTTCGAGCCGATTTCTGTAACCTGCACCGGGGCATTTCCCGGCATGAGCGCGCACGTCTGGTTCACCTTCAGCACGTCTCCGCACCCACTGAAAGGGAAGTAGTCGGAGAAGTGGGTGACGGCGAGCTGGAAGACTCCGTTCTTGACGGCCCCGCCAGCGGGAATGTCAGCCAGAGGGAAGATCCCGAACTCGCATCGGTACTGGTAGTTCGAGCTGGTGTCGACCTCCGCCGAGCACCGCTCTGAAGCCGGTGACGCAACGGAGGGCGTGGCAGCTGCGGTCAAGCCGAGCATGACCGTGACGAGAAGTGCGAAAAGCCTTAGAGCCAGGCGCTTCACATCATCCCCCTTCAAGTCAGTAAGTCAGTCGATGATTTCGATTGATCCTTGCCGGATAGACCGGTCAGCGAACCATACAACTCTCAGCATGGACAGGTCACTTCATATTCAGTCACACATGCAGAATCTTTGAAGAGTTGAAAGTTTGCAGGTCAAGCCATCTTCATGTGAAGCCAAAGAATCAGTAACGCCCCATACATCACGATTGTCGACAGAGGATTCCGGCCAACATTGAGGCCACCTGGCACGATCTGCTTCGGCGGGTCAAAATACGACGCCATTCTCCGCATCAATCCCACCGCACCCCGCGGTACGCAGCGCCAACCTGACCAGTCAACGGGCCCCGTCTATCACTCGGGCTCGCCTTCGCACGAACCGTGGGGAATCGCATCTGATGCAGGTGCGACCCTCCTCGACCTGTGCGCACAGACGCATCCGGCCGTCCTTCAACGCCTCCTCGGCGTCCGATCGTTCGCGGCCGAGCGTTACTGACCTCGGCTTGTCAGGGTGATGTTGAGGCGTCGAGGGTCAGGCCGGTGCCGGCTATGAAGCCGTCGAGGGTGTCGGGCCGGTATTGGAGGCGCTTGAGCCGGTTGCGGACAACGGCCTCCAGGTGGTCGAGGGCCATGACGGCGAGGTTGGCGAGGCTGCGCTTGACGTGTGCCCAGACCCACTCCACGGGGTTGGGATCGGGCGAGTAGGCGGAAGGCAGGAGGCAGGAACACCGTCAGCCAGGCACGCTCGGCGATCAACTCGCGCATGGCGGAGGAGACGTGAGTATTCAGGCGATCCCAGACCAGCCCCGCCCTCCCGCCACAGCTGGTACCACTGGTAGGCCGACTTCGGGCTCACCCGCAGTCGTCGCACGACTCCGACGGCTCGGCGATGGCTGGACCACCGAGCGCTGCCGCGCACCGAGGCGCACCGCCACCGGCCCCCGAGGCCTGACCGCGACCGTCACCGAGAACGCCATCGCCCTGCGCCGGACGGCCTGAACCCCCGGCCGCCTCCACCCCGCCCCGCCCGAATAGGCGCTGCTCGGGCCCGGGACGGTACGGGGCGCAGCGCGGGACGGAACCGGGCAGGTGACAGCAGGACGGGAGACGGCGGAGGCCCTGTCACCGGGGGCCGTACGCCGTGCAGCGACCGCGGATAATGGCCGTGGCCGCGGGCCGGCGGCGCCGGTGGCCTCGATCGATGGAGAGGTAGAGGACGGATGACCCTGAAGGAAGGCCGGCGCGTCAGGTTGGCCGAGGATCTCGGGATCGGTGAGGCGGTCGCCGGGGAGCCCGGGGCCGTCGTCGGGTTCCTCTCGCTGGGATCCGGGATGGAGGGCACCGTCGAGCGGGTGGACGGAGAACTCCCGGAGAGCCATGAGGTCCGCGAGTACCAGCGGCTCAAAGCGCTGTTCGAGGACTACGGGCACACCATGCCGGTGGCGAGCCGCGAGCGCCTGGAGGCGGAGATCGCCGTGCTGGAGCCGCAGTGGACCGCGCACCGGGAACGGGGGAACCGGGTGACGGTCCGGGTCCGGCTGGACAACGGCTTCGTCCTCGACGGGGCGGACCAGGACATCCTCACTCCACTGTGAGGGAGGACGTCCCGCAGCGGCGACAGTCCCGGCACTCGACTCCCGGGCCTTCGGCGGGACGGGCGGCCGCCCGGGTGCTCGTACACCACGCCAACTGACAAACGATGGACGGGCGTTGCGAACGGCGCGGTGAACGGCGCGGGCCGCACCGTCCATCGTTTGTCTGTCGGCGCGGCGCATCGTTCATCACGGCGCGGGACACAGCCCGCGCCACCCACCGAAGGCACACGGAATCGAGGGAACCATGCGTACCTCCGCACGCTTCGCGGCGTTGGCTGCGGTAAGCGCCATCGGGCTCGGCACCATCGCCACCGGCACCGCCCAGGCCGCCCCGGCCACCTCCCAGGCCACCGTCCAGGCGGCCCGGAGCACCACGGTCCACCTGCACAACGGAACCGGCTGCTCGCTCTACCGGACCAGCTACGCTCTGGCCCACGGCATCTGGACGCAGGGCCAGGAGCCGCCGCAGATCCTGGGGAACACCGGCGACGCCACCTTCCAGTCGGAGAGCAACGGGTTCCTGACCGGCACCGAGGGCTGGGCGACGTTCAGCACCTACGGCTGCGAGGAAGGCTGGCGCAACAACAACACCGTCCAGCTGCACTGGGCCAACCCCTACGCCGGCTCCAACAGCTACGACGAGAACGGCACCAGCAGCGTCTTCCGCACCACCCGTGAGAGCGGCTCCGGCGACAACGCCGACGTCTACTGGGGCGTGTGGAAGAACTGATCCTGGCCATCGGGCACCGCCAGGGTCGGGCAAGCGCCGCCAGATAGTCCAGGATCTGTCCGGCCACCACCCCCCGGCGCCTGCGTCGGGTGATGCGGCGCCTGTACCGCCGCGCCGCTCGCCGCACGCCGCCGCATGAAAAGCATGAAAAAACGGTGCCCCGCCCACTGGGTGCCGAACGGCCCGGGCCGTTCGGCACCCGCCGGC
>NZ_JBHXTQ010000137.1:0-11122 GCF_042677305.1 Kitasatospora sp. NPDC127121
TTTTGTCCCGGCCCCCCCCGCCCCCCGGTGCGCCCGCCCCGGGCCCCCCCCCCCCGGGGGGGGGCCGGGGGCCCGCGGGCCCCAGCCGTCAGCCGTCAGCCGTCAGCCGTTGGGGAGGATGACGGCGCGCCCGTTGATCCGGCCGCTGTGCAGACGCTCGTAGGCGAGCGGCGCCTCGTCGATCCCGTAGGTCTCGACGTGCACGTCCACCGCGCCGGCCCGGGCGAGGTCGAGGACCTCGATCAGCTCGGCGCGGGTGCCCCAGTACGGGGAGGACACCGAGACCTCGTACGGCAGGGCGCCGAAGCCGACGGCCAGGGTGCCGCCGCCGAGGCCGACGATCGTCACGTCGCCCTCCACCGCCACCATCGCGCCGGCCGCGGCTGCCGTGGGCGGGGCGCCGACGAAGTCCAGCACCACCTGGGCGCCGATGCCGCCGGTGAGTTCGCGCACCCGGGCGGGCGCGGAGGCGTCGGAGCGGACCGTCTCGTGCGCGCCGACGCTGCGGGCCAGCGCGAGCTTCTCCTCCGTCACGTCCAGGGCGATCACCCGGGCCGCGGTCATCGCGCGCAGCAGCTGGATCGCGACGTGGCCCAGGCCTCCGGTGCCGATCACCACAGCAGTGCTGCCGGGCGTCAGCTTGCCGAGCGAGCGCTTGATGGCGTGATACGGGGTCAGGCCGGCGTCCGTGAGCGGCACGGCCCGGACCGGGTCGAGGCCGCCGAGCGGCACCAGGTGCCGGGGGCTGTCCACCACCATGTACTCGGCCATCGCCCCGGGGGCGCCCAGGCCGGGCGGGCGGATGCCCAGTTCGGCGGCGCGCAGGCAGTAGTTCTCCTTGCCCTCCGCGCACTTGGCGCAGCTGCCGCAGCCCCACGGCCCGTAGACGGCGACCGCTTCGCCCTCGGCCAGGCCGGTCACGCCCGCGCCGAGCGCGGCCACGGTGCCGACGCCCTCGTGCCCGAGGGTGAGCGGCAGGGGGAAGGACAGCCGCTCGGCGGGCATGCTCATCACGGCGATGTCGGAGTGGCACACCCCCGCCGCGGTGACCTTGAGCAGGACCTGGCCGGGGCCGGGCTCCGGATCGGGGACGGTGACCACCTCGGGGGCGGCGCCGACGCTGCGGTACTGGACTGCCTTCATGGGTTTCGGACTCCCTCTCTCTGCCCCCGAACTCGACTGTCCCCCCGGTTGCGCTGCCCCGGCCACCGGACGGGCCTGGGCAGCGGGCCGGTCAGCGGGCCGCGTAGGCGCCGTCGACCAGGTGGTAGCTGCCATGGATGAAGGAGGCCCGGTCGGAGAGCAGGAAGGCGGTCAGTTCGGCGACCTCCTCGGCGCGGCCGAGCCGGCCGGCCGGGTGCAGGGCGACCAGCGCCTGACGGGCCTCCTCGTCGGCCGCGCTCAGCAGCGGGGTGTCGATGAAGCCCGGGCCGACGGCGTTGATCCGCACGCCCTGCGCGGCGTACTCCAGGGCGGCGGTCTTGGTCAGGCCGACCACGCCGTGCTTGGCGGCCGCGTAGGCGGGCGAGCCGGCGAAGCCGTTGGTGCCCAGGATCGAGGCCATGTTGACGACGGCGCCGCCGCCGGCCGCCAGGATGGCGGGGATCTCGTAGCGCAGCGAGTAGAAGACGCCGTCGAGGTTGGTGGCCAGGACCCGGCGCCACTGCTCGGGCTCGTACGCGCCGGTGGGGGCCTTCGCGCCGCTGATGCCGGCGTTGTTGACGGCCAGGTGCAGGGCGCCGAGGCCGTCCACGGCGGCCTGGACGGCGGCCCGCACCGACTCCGGGTCGGTGACGTCCGTCCCGATCGCCAGGGCCCGGACGCCGGCGGCCTCCAGTTCGGCGGCGGCCCTGCGGGCGCCCTCCAGGTCGAAGTCGGCGACGGCGACGGCCGCGCCGCCGGCCGCCAGGCGGCGGGCCACGGCGAGGCCGATGCCGGAGGCACCACCGGTGACCAGTGCGGCCTTGCCGGTGAACTCCTGGGGGTGGTCGGTGCCGGTCATGGCGTACGTCCTTTCGTGCGGGTGCGCCGGGTGGGCGCGGTGGTTCAGGCCGCCGGGCCGTCGGGGGGCGGTTCGGCGGCGAGCAGGTCGAAGGCCCGTTCCACGAGGTCGGGCAGATCCGGCTCGTCGGCGCCGACGGGGTGGCGGACCCAGGCGCGGGAGGCGGCCTGGAGGGCCGCCACGCCGAGGCCGACGGCGACGGCCGGGCGCAGGTCGTACTCCGCGTCCAGGCCGAGGCGGGCGGCGGCGATCCGGATGGAGGCCTCCTCCTCGTCGACGCAGATCCGCCGGTAGGCGGCGGTCAGCGAGGGCTCGGCGGCGATCAGGCCGAACAGCTCCCGCACACCGGGGCGCCGGTGCCAGGCCGGGTCCCGCTCGTCGCCCAGCCAGATCCGCAGCGCCGCGCGGTAGGCGGCCACCGGGGTCTCGGCGGCGGGGCGGGCCGCCAGCGCCGCGTTGATCCGGCCGAAGTCGGCGCGCAGGCAGTCCAGCACGGCGTCCTCGCGGGAGGCGAAGTACCGGCTGAAGGTGCGGCGGGAGACGTCGGCCCGGTCGGTGACGTCCTCGACGGAGACGGCGGCCAGGCCGCGGTCCAGCACCAGCTGGAGGGCGGCGGCGGCCAGTGACTCGCGGGTGCGGCGCGCCTTGCGGTCACGCCGTCCCTCGGTGGTGTGCTCGGCCTTCTCGGTGGTCACGGGAGCCACCGTACACCCGGAAATGTCCCATTGGGACATGAGTCCCTCTGGGACACGAGCCCGCCCCGGCCCCCACGGGAAGGCGGGGGCCGGGGCGGGCTCGCAGACGGGCTCGCAGGCGGGTCGAGTGGAACGGGTCAGGCCGGGCGGGTCAGGCCGGGCGGGTCAGGCGGGGCGGGTCAGGCGGGGACTATCGCGAAGGAGCCGTTGCTGAGCGGGGTCTCGGTGTAGGGGCCGCTGTCGATGGCCTGCGGGGAGTAGCCGTCGAAGACCTGGCCGTTGACCGTGACGCCGGAGAAGTCCAGGCGGCTGAAGGAGGGGTAGCTCTGGCTCGGGGACTCGATCACGGCCTCGGCGCTGACGTTCTGGCCGTCGAGCTGCTGGGTGGTGGTCTCGGTCCAGCCCTTGGTGTTGTCGGTGATCTGCAGGGCGTAGCTGGAACCGCCGCTGTTGACCACCGAGGCGGTGAAGCTGTCACCGGCGTCCACCGGGTCGCTGAAGTACTGCGGCGGGGCCGGGTACATCTCGTACCAGGCCGAGTAGACCGGGGAGCCGCTGGAGCAGTCGGCCTGGACACCGGTCTGCTCGACGGTCTGCGAGCCGTAGCCGTCGATCCCGACCCAGGGGGCGAACAGGTCGTTGGCGGTGTTGCACTGCACGGCGGGCATGGTCCAGGAGCCGGAGACGCTCTGGAAGCCGCTGCCCTGGGCGACGTAGCCGCCCCAGACTCCGCCGTCGTAGCGGGCGCCGTGGCCGAAGCGGTGCGCGGAGCCGTAGCCGTGCGCGGCGGCGTGGGTGGCGGGGGTGGCGGGGGCGGCCGTCGCGGGGGTCGCGGCCGCGGCGGCCGGGAGGGCCAGCAGGGCGGCGAGCACGAGCCGGCCGGTGCGGGAAAGGGCCATGGGGGGCTCCTTCACTGGGAGTTGAGGGGGTGCCGCCCAGCTTGCGGGCGCCGCGGGCGGGCCGGGAAGGGAGCCGCGTGGGCAGGAACCCGACATGGCGGGAACATGTCGCCCGATCAATCCCTTGATTTCGGGCACCGAGTGGCGCACAGTCGGCTCGTCCACTGGCGGTGCAGGACGAGGAGGACGCAGTGTCGGGGACGGGCATGCTCGCCGGACTCGGCCTCGGCGCGGTCGAGGAACAGCTCTACCTGCGGCTGCTCGGCGTCCAGGCCGCCGACCCGCAGTGGCTGGCCGCCCAGATGAACCTCCAGGCCTCGATCGTGCTCGCGGCACTGGTCTCGCTGGCCGCGCAAGGGCTGGTGGAGGCCTGCACGGCCGGGGCCTGGGCGGCGGTGCCGCCCGACGTGGCGGTGGAGGAGCTGCTGCTGCGGCGCGAGGTCGAACTGCGGCGCGCCCGGGGCCGGATGGGCGAGCTGATGCGCACCTACCGGCAGGGCCGGGACGGCACCGGCTCCGACGCGCCGGTCGAGGTGATCTGCGGGCGCAGATCGGTCGCCGAGCTGTGGCGCACCCTCCAGTTCGGGGTGCGCGAGCGGCTGCGGGTCCTGGACCGGCCCCCGTACATCCGGCGCAGTGATCCGCAGACCGAACTGGCCCTGCTGGCACGGGGGGTGACGACCAGGGTGGTGTACCACAGCCGGGTGCTGCGCGATCCGGAGCGCCTGGCGGAGATCCACTCCTTCGCCACGGCCGGGGAGCAGGCCCGGGTGCACACCGAACTGCCGCTGAAGCTGGCGCTGTTGGACGACCGCTGGGCGCTGCTGCCGGTCAGCGCGGGCACCGAGCTGCAGAGCGTGCTGCTGATCCGGCCCTCCACCCTGCTGGACGCGCTCGCCGGACTGTTCGAGCTGTACTGGGCGCAGGCGATGCGGCTGCCCGCCCTGCCGGAGGAGAATCCGGAGGACCGGCACCGCCAACTGCTCCCGCTGCTCGCGGCGGGGCTCACCGACGAGTCGATCGCCCGCCAGCTGGGGGTGTCCACCCGGACGGTGCAGCGCTGGGTGCGGGAGCTGATGGACCGCTTCGGGGCCCGGACCCGGTTCCAGGCGGGCATCCAGGCCGCCCGGGCCGAGCTGCTGTGAGCCGGCTGCGCCGCCCCCGGGCCGCGCGAGTGCGCAGGTCAAGGCCGGGCCGGGTGCGCGCGGCAGGCCCGGCGACCGGGAGAATGGTGCGGACAGTTCACCGGAAGTACAGAGAAAGCGAACCCCCACCATGGATCTCGGCGTGCGCTGGAAGCTGCACGGTGACGGGCGTACGCCCGCGCCGGGGGCGGTCGTCCGCCCCGACGAACGGCTCTCCTGGCCCCGCACGGCAGGGCTCGGCGCCCAGCACGTGGTGGCCATGTTCGGCGCGAGCTTCGTGGCGCCCGTGCTGATGGGGCTCAACCCCAACCTGGCGATCATGATGTCCGGCGTCTCGACGATCATCTTCCTGCTGGCCACCCGCGGCCGGGTGCCCAGCTACCTCGGCTGCTCGCTGTCCTTCGTGGGCGTGGCCGCGGTGATCCGGGCGCAGGGCGGCACCAGCGCGACCGTGACCGGTGCGGTGTTCGTGGTGGGCGCGGCACTGTTCCTGGTGGGCCTCGCGGTCCAGCGGTTCGGGGCGCGGATCATCCACGCGGCGATGCCGCCGATCGTGACCGGCGCGGTCGTCATGCTGATCGGCTTCAACCTCGCCCCCGTCACCGCGTCGACCTACTGGCCGCAGGACCAGTGGACGGCGCTGCTGGTGATGCTGTTCACCGGTCTGGCCGTGGTGTGCCTGCGGGGCTTCTGGTCGCGCGTGGCGATCTTCCTCGGGCTGCTCTTCGGGTACGGGATCTCCTGGCTGTTCGACCGGGTCTTCGGCAAGATCCACTCGGTGGACGCGGGCGGCCACCTCACCGACCACTGGCGCCTGGACCTGTCGGGCGTCGGCAAGGCGGACTGGATCGGCCTGCCCGACTTCCACGGCCCCTCCTTCCAGTGGTCCGCGATCCTGGTCGCCCTGCCCGTGGTGATCGCGCTCGTCGCGGAGAACGCCGGGCACGTCAAGGCCGTGGGCGAGATGACCGGCCAGACGCTGGACGACAAGCTCGGCGTCGCGATCTCCGCCGACGGCGTCGGCTCCATGCTCTCCACCGCGCTCGGCGGCCCGCCGAACACCACCTACTCCGAGAACATCGGCGTCATGGCCGCCACCCGGGTCTACTCCACCGCCGCCTACTGGGCCGCGGCCGGCTTCGCGCTGCTGTTCGGCGTCTGCCCGAAGTTCGGCGCCGTCGTGGCCGCGATCCCCGGCGGGGTGCTCGGCGGCATCACCGTCATCCTGTACGGCATGATCGGCCTGCTCGGCGCGCAGATCTGGATCAAGTCCAAGGTGGACCTGCGCAACCCGCTGAACCTGGTGCCGGCCGCCGCGGGCATCATCATCGGCATCGGCAACGTCACCCTGAAGTTCACCGACACCTTCAGCCTCAGCGGCATCGCGCTGGGCACCCTGGTCGTCATCACCGGCTACCACACGCTGCGGGCGCTGGCCCCCGCGCACCTCAAGACGCAGGAGCCGCTGCTGGACGAGGGCACCTCCTCCTACGACGAGGGCTCCGAGGGCTCCGAGGGTGCTGAGGGGCCGCGCAACCCGTAACGGACGGGCCCGGGTTCGGGTTCAGGTCGACAGGACGGCCGGCGGAAGTGTCCGAAAAGGCTCTTCCGTCGGCCGTTCCGTCTGGCCGGACGGGCCGGGCGGTGGTCGAATCGCCGCGTACACCCGTCCCCCGCCCCGCGCCACTCATCCCCCCGGGAGAGGCATGTCCCTTCTGACCCAGCGCCGCAAGACCGCCGCCGCGGCCGCCGCCCTCGCCACGTTCGCGCTCACCTGCGGCGGCCAGGCCTCCGCCGCCGACGCGGGCAAGGTCCTGTGGACGCCGAGCACCAGCACCGGCCCGTCCTCGTTCAAGGCGGTCCAGTGCGCGGCCGGCAACTTCGGCGTCGTCAAGGACTCCGTCAAGGGCAGCGTGTGGCGGGCCTTCCAGGCCGCCGGCGAGGAGCGCTGCGAGACGCTCAGCCCGGACCTGAAGGAGGGCGACACCTTCTACCTCGGCTGGTCGTCCAAGGTGGACATCAAGGACACCAACAGCCGGTACGTCTTCCAGCTCAAGTGCTCGCCGAGCACCGGCACGGCCAACCACCCGATCGAGATCGACATCGTCAACGGGCGCGTCCGCCTCCAGGAGTGGGACACCGACCACGTCGCGCACTCCCTGTGGACCGCGCAGACGGCCAACAACACGTGGCACTCGTACGCGCTGAAGATCCGCCTGGGCCGCACCGACGGCACCATCGACTTCTGGTTCGACGGCGTGAAGCAGACCTTCACCACCGGCTCGGACACCTTCAAGGGCACCACCTGGGACGGCGACCGCAACTACCTCAAGTGGGGCTCCTACCACCCCTCCACGGGGGATGCGACGAACACCTTCACCAGCCCGGTGATGGCCACCACGCTGGAGGCGGCCACCGCCGGCTCGTGACGGCGCGCAGGCCCGGACCGGTGAGCGGTCCGGGCCTGCGGTTTCAGACGTCGCCGAACTCGCCGCTGCGGACGGCGACGACGACGAGTGCAGACGCGGCGCCGACCGCTGGTCAAGCGGTCGAAGACGCCTGGGACTCCTGGGAGCATGGCGACGGCATCCCCCTTCTCCCCACCAGGACTCCCCCGCACAATCCTTCTTGAGGCACCCGCCATGCTCACAACCCGCCGCCCCGCACCTTCGTCGCCCGTCACCCCCGCCACCGTCTGAAAGCCGCACCACCCATGCACCTCACCAACCTCGCCAAACACACCCTCTCCCGCGGCGCCACCCCCGCCGCCACCTACGCCCTCCTCGCCCGCCTCGGCCACCAACCCCGACCCGCCGCCCAAGCCGTCTGCCTCGCCCTCGCCATCCCCCACACCGAGACCACCCGCCGCCTCGACGACTGCCACGACGCCCTCCTCGCCAACCCCCGCCCCGACTCCGAAACCGACACCGGCGAACTCCTCGAAGCCCTCGGCATCTTCGACATCCCCGCCACCCTCACCCCCACCCAACGCACCGTCATCGACCACCTCCTCACCGCCGTCAACGCCCACGGCGACATCCGACCCGGCCACCACCACGGCCTCAACCGCTGGTTCACCACCGGCAACCTCACCACCGCCTACCTCTCCCTCATCACCACCCCACCCCTCCCCCGCACCGGCGACCCCACCGCCTACTGGACCACCCTCACCACCGCCGGCGAACTCCTCACCACCACCAACCCCGACCCCCGCCTCAAGTGCGCCCTCACCCACTGCCGCACCCAAGCCACCCAAGCAGCCCAAGCCACCCGCCCATGAGGCACAGGAAGTCGACCCCACCGACTTCCTGCGCAGCACGATCACCGGTGGCACAGGGGTGGCGGCCGCCGGATAAATGCCGTGCGTGCCTGGCAGCCGGTGGCTACACTTGCGCGGACTTCGACCGTCCGTATGCCGAGGAGACCAGACGTGGTGGTGGACGACGACATCTCCGGGTGAGTCCCGGACCCGGCAGGCCACCGACCGGTGCGTGGAAGCACCGTCGGCGTGGCCCCGTCGTCGCGCCCTCCTCCCATCCGTCTGCCCCCGGGCGCCGGCTGTCTGCTGCGCCGCGCCCTGCCCCCCTGTGAGGCCACCTCCATGTCCGGCGCTCTCGTCGTCTGCTCGAACCGCCACCGTCTCCACGACGCCCTGGACGACTTCCGCGGCGGCCTGCTCCTGGTCAGCCACGACCGCGCCCTGCTCGACCGGATGGAGCGGATCGCCGAACTCGACCGCGGCGAACTGCGCTTCCACGGCGGCAACTTCACCGCGTACGAGGAAGCCGTACGGGCCGAGCGGGAGACCGCCGAGAAGAACGTGCGCAACGCCGAGCAGGAACTGCGCCGCGAGAAGCGGGAGATGCAGCAGGCCCGCGAACGCGCCGAACACCGCCAGGGCAACGCCGCCCGCAACCTGAAGAGCGCCGGCCTGCCCCGCATCTTCGCCGGCACCATGAAGCGCGGCGCCCAGGAATCCGCCGGACGGGCCGGCCAGATGCACGCCGAGCGGGTCGGTGAGGCGAAGGCCCGGCTGGACGAGGCCGGGCGCGCACTGCGCGAGGAGCAGCGCCTCGCGCTGGACCTGCCCGACACCACCGTGCCCGCCGGACGCACCCTCTTCCTCGGCGAGCGGCTGCGCGTGCGGCTCGGCGACCGGGAGGTGTTCACCGGCCGGGGCGTCGACCTGACGGTGCGCGGCCCCGAGCGCATCGCGCTCACCGGCCCCAACGGCGCGGGCAAGAGCACCCTGCTGCGCCTGCTCAGCGGGGACCTCACCCCCGAGGGCGGCGACGTGCGGCGGGCCGAAGGGCGCACCGCCTACCTCTCGCAGCGCCTCGACCTGGCGGGCGCGGCCCAGCTGGAGAGCGCCCTGAACTCCTACCGGGGGGCCTTCGTGGTGGTCAGCCACGACGAGCGGTTCCTGCACGGGATCGGCGTGCAGCGGTGGCTGCGGCTGGCCGACGGCGGGCCGGCGGAGGGCGCGCCCGCGTAGCGGACGCGGGCGCGCACCGGGCCGCGCCGTTCGGCGGGCGCGGGCCGGTGCGCCCGCCGGCGACACGGCCGAATGTGGCGCCGGTCACACGATCGGGGCCCTCGGGGGCCTCCGGGTGAGAAGGGTCACGCCCGGCGGGCGGGCGGGTGCCCGGGCGGCGGCAGGGCCCGGCAGGACTGGGCGGGCGGGGTCGCGACACGGTCCGAGGTCCTGTCCGCTTCGGGACCTTGGTCGCGACTCCGGCCGACCTTCGGCCCGGTGGCGGCCCCCTCGTACCCGGGCAACCGTGGACGGTCGCCCGGTGTGAGCGGGTGATGGCGCCGTCCGCCGGACGGCGTCTTTTCTTGCCGTCTACCCGGCGCACGGTGAGCGGGCCATCCGCCGCCGTACGCTCCGGAGGACCCCCAGCACATGTCCCAGACCATCGACAACGCCCCGTATACCGCCTTCCACCGGAGACTGGCCCTCGCCTGTTCCGGTGGGCCGCTGCTCGACGGCTACATCCTGAGCATCGTCGGCGTCGCCCTGATCGGGATGCGACCCGAGCTCGGCCTGTCCACCGCGGAGGTCAGCCTGATCGGCGCCGCCGCGCTGGTGGGCATGTTCGTCGGCGGCGCGCTCTTCGGCGTGCTGACCGACCGGATCGGCCGGGAGGTGATGTACACCGCCGACCTGCTCGTGATGGTCGCCTGCTCGGTGCTCTCCTTCTGGGTCGACACGGTGTGGGCGATCGCCGTGCTGCGCTTCGTGCTCGGCATGGCCGTGGCCGCCGACTACCCCATCGCCACGTCCCTGCTCGCCGAGTGGCTGCCCGCCAAGCAGCGCGGGCGGCTGCTCGGTCAGCAGATCATCGCCTGGTACGCTGGCTCCGTGCTCGCCTACGTGGTGGGCTACGCGTTCCTGGAGCTGGCCGGGCCCGGCAGTTGGCGGTGGATGCTCGCGAGTTCCACGGTGCTGTGCGTGGTGTTCCTGGTGATCCGTCGCGGTACGCCGGAGTCCCCGCGCTGGCTGGCCGCCCACGGGCGGGTCGGCGACGCGGTGCGCGTGGTCGAGAAGCACCTCGGCGTACGGGTGGACGGCCGCGAGCTGATGCCCGACCCGGCCGAGCGCGGCCGCCCCGGCGGGCTGCGCCTGCTGATGACCCCGCCCTACCGGCGCCGCACCCTGTTCTGCGGCCTGTTCTTCCTCTGCCAGGTCGGCCCGCTGTTCGCGATGCTCACCTTCGGCCCGCAGATCCTCTCCTCCTTCGGCATGCCCGGCGGCACCGTGATGGAGACCCTGGGCACCGGGCTGATCAGCCTCGTCTTCCTGCTCGGCTGCTTCCCGGCGCTGCGCCTGATCGACACCCGCGGCCGGCGCCCCGTCATCATCTGGTCGTTCGCCCTGATGGCCGTCCCGCTGGCCCTGCTGGGCGTGTGGCCCACCGCTCCGGCGGCCATCGCCCTGACGGCGCTGTGCGCGTACGCCTTCCTGTGCGGCGGGCCCAACGTCCTCGACTGGACCTACCCCAACGAGCTCTTCCCCACCGAGATCCGGGCGACGGCGGTGGGCGTGGCGACCTCGGTGAGCCGGATCGGCGCGGCCGTCGGCACCTACCTGCTGCCGCTGTCGCTGTCCGGGCTGGGCACCGGCCCGACCATGCTCATCGCGGCCGGCACCACCGTGGTCGGCCTGCTGGTGTGCGTGCTGTGGGCCGAGGAGACCCGGGGCACCGCCCTGGGCGCCGCCCCGGCCGCCGGCCGCAAGGCCGCCAGGCCGGCCGTCCCGGGGCAGCGCGTCCCGCAGACGGCGCGCTGAGGGCGCGCCGAGCTGCGCTGAGGGCGCGCCGAGCTGCGCTGACGGCCACCGCATGACGCACCGGCGGCGCTGCCCGGGACCTCCCGGGC
>NZ_JBHXTQ010000138.1:0-10677 GCF_042677305.1 Kitasatospora sp. NPDC127121
CGCACCCCAGGGAGCCCGCCGACGGGGGCACCCACTCGCGGGGCTCCCGTCCACCGGCGGCCGGGTTCAGCCGAAGACGTGCGCCATCCAGCCGCGCAGGCGCTCGTCGAAGTCGGCGGCGCCGGTGAAATCGTTGGCCGGGATCACGCCGACCTCGGCGTCGTCCTGCTCCTCCCGGCCGGCGGCGAGGTACTCGACGTCGGCCCAGCCGCCACGGAACAGCACCACGTGCAGTTCGCCACCGGACAGCGGGTCCACGACCTGGACGCCGACGGAGTCCGGGTCCGTGACTCGGGCGCGGTCCGTCTCCAGCGGCTGCGGCCACGGGGCCAGGGCGTCGCGCCAGGTGAGCGCGCCGACCGTCAGACCGGCGGCCCGCCAGCGTACGGCCCGGGCGGCGATCCGCTCGGCGGCGTGGTCGAGGTCGACGATGCGCTCCACGACGGCGTTCACTTCCCTTCATCGGCGATCCCGCGTCGGCGAATCCGCGTCGGCGAATCCGCGTCGGCGATCCCGCGTCGGGGATCTTTCGGCGGCGATCTTGCTCGTTGACAGGGCGTCCGCGCGTGGCTCTAATGGGGGCGTGCAGCGCGGCGCCGGCCACAGAGTAGTGGGCCGGCCGGCAGCCGAGCGAGCACCTTTATCCGAGGGACGATGCGCGATGAGTACTTTCTCCGCTGCCCTGATCTGACGTAGGCGGTCACCGTGGTGTCCGCGTGCGCGCCCGTGCACCGTGTGTGGCCGTGACTTCCAACCCCTGTAGGAGACTTCACCCACACCTATGTCCATGTCCACGAACCATGTCAACCAGTTCAACCAGAGCGTCATCGAGGAGTTCCGGGCCAACGGCGGGCGGGTCGGCGGCCCGTTCGAGGGCGGCGACCTGCTGCTGCTCACCACCGCCGGGGCCAGGTCGGGCAAGCCGCACACCGTGCCGCTCGGGTACGTCCGGGCCGAGGGACTGCTCCTGGTCGTCGCCTCCGCCGCCGGGGCGCCGGACCATCCGCAGTGGTACCGCAACCTGCTCGCCCGACCGGTGGTCCGGGTCGAACTCGGATCCGAGGCGTTCGACGTGATCGCCGTACCCGCCGAAGGCGCCCGCCGGGAGCGGCTGTTCGCGGCCGTCGTCCGGCAGGCGCCCGGGTACGGCGACTACCAGGCGAACACCGACCGGGAACTGCCGGTGGTCGTCCTGGAACGACCCGAGACACCCGCGCGCGAGGTGCGCAGCCTCGCCGACAAGCTGTTGGAGGCGCACACCTGGCTGCGTGCGCAGCTGCGCCACGTCCGGGAGGAGGCGCACTCGCACGTCGCGGGCCGCCCGGCCGGCCTCGGGCTCCAACTGCGCCAGCACTGCCTCGCCTTCTGCGAGGGGCTGACGCACCACCACAGCGGCGAGGACGCCGCGATCTTCCCCGCGCTCGCACGCAACCACCCGGAGCTGGCCGGGGTGCTGGAACAGCTGGGCGAACAGCACCTGGTGATCGGGCGGATCAAGGAGGAGCTGGTGGCACTGCTGGCCGGGATCGAGGTCACCGAACCGGACCGGCTCCGGGCCGAGTTGGACCGGATGTCGGCCGAGCTGGAGGCGCACCTCGACTACGAGGAAGCGGAACTGCTCCCGACGCTCGCCGGGATCCCGTTCCCGCCGCTCCGGCCCGGTCCGGCCCGGGACTGAGACGCACGAATGCCGTCGGCCCCTCTCCCCGTGCTCGGGGAGAGGGGCCGACGGCCCGCGTGCCGGGTTCGGCGGGCGCCCTGGAGCGACGGCCTACCGATGCGACGGTCCCACCTATGTGACAGGCCTGCCTCTGTGACAGGCCTGCCGATGCGACGGGCCTGCCGATGCGATGGCCTACCGGCGCGAAGCCGTTACGACTGGCTGAAGACCGGGAGGTAGCCACCGGACTGGCCGGCGGCCTTCGGGTGGTAGCTCTCGTCGACCGGCAGGGTGGCGCTGTTGAGCCAGGTGGTCAGCGAGCCGCAGATCTCGTGCTCGGTGAAGATGCTGCGCACGTCGCCGAAGCTGAAGCCGGCGTTGGCGACCCGCTTGGCGATGACCTCGTCCAGCGTGTCGGCGGCGCCGTTGATCGCGGCGCGCTTGGTGTCACTGATGCCGAGGATGCAGCTGCCGCCGATCTTGTAGAGGTGCGGGTAACCCAGCACCACCACGTGGGCGTTCGGCGCCTTGGTGTGGATCGTCGAGTACACCTTGTCCAGCTGGGCGGGCAGGGTGTTGCGGGCGTAGTTCTGGGCCGCGCTGACGGCGCTGAGGCAGGTGCTGTCCGACTCCAGCACGCAGGTCTTCATGGTGTCGGCGAAGCCGGCGTCGTTGCCGCCGACCGACAGGCTGACCAGCGTGGTGCTGGAGCTCAGCGCGGAGATCTGGTTGCTGAGGACGTCTCCGGTTCTGGCGCCGGAACACGCGACGAACGAGAAGGACGACGGCGAGTGCGCGTTCTTCCACAGGTACGGGTAGGCGTTGGTGCTTCGCTTGCAGTTGCCGCTGTCGCTCAGGTAGCTGCCGGCACCGACACCGGCGGAGTAGGAGTCCCCGAGGGCGACGTAGTTGACGCTCGCCGCATTCGCGGATGAAGCGGTGAACAACGTGGTCAGAGTGAGCAGAGCCGCTATCGCGGCAACGGACATGGCGCGCGCTGGACGGAGCATGGCACCTCCTGGTGTGGTATGGGTCACAGAAGTGATACCAGGCAGTAGGTGAACCGGGAAGCGGTCATGCCAAGGACATTGACGGGCAGTCTGACAACGCAGAAGTGAACCATCGGCCACAGGGCGTGAGTTGGCGCTGGTCAGCGCCGGTGTACGCCGACCGACGTCGGTCATCGCGCGTAGACAGTGGTCGGTGAAAAAGTCAGCGAGTGGTCAGTTGGTAGTCAGGGCGCGGCCAGGACACCGTCACGACACGGCCATCGCCAGGCCACCCCGCCGTACGACGCGTCGCGTCGCGCCGGGGCTCACCACGGCACAGCGCGGCGCGAACCGGCACGACACGACCCGACTCCGCGCGAACCGACTTCTCACGCAAGGGCGTCAGCGCACGCGGGCTCCGGCACACGCGGACTCCGGCGCACGCGGGCTCCGGCACACGCGGACTCCGGCGCACGCGGACTCCAGCTCGAAGCCCTGACCGCGGATCAGGCGGACGGCGCCGTCACCCGGCAGCCCTTCCTCCGGCTACGCGAGGCCCGGGTGAGGCTCGCTCGGGCACACCGCATCCGGGTGGACGGCCTCCGGGTAACCGGCGTCCGGACACGCGGCATCCGGGTAGACGGCGCCGGGGAAGACCACGCAGCCCTCCACCGGCAGCTCCTCGATCGCCTCGTTCGCGGCGACCGGCACGCCGAGCCGGCGGGCGGCGGTGGCGACCGCCACCCGGGCCTGGCGCAGCCCGGGCGCGCCCCAGCCGAGCAGTTCGACGGCGAGTCCGGGCGCGACCAGCAGCCGCCGGTAGTGCCGGCCGGAGGCCGGGTCGGCCGCGCTCGGGCCGACCGCGCGCAGCGCCGCCGCCATCCGGACCCGCGCGCACTCGTGCCCGCCGTTGGCCGAGCCGACCCGGTCGTAGAGGTAACCGAGGTAGTACGGTCGGCCGATCACGGCCTGGGCCTCCTCGGCCGCCTCCCGGGCCAGCGCGGAGGCCGGATCCCCGGCGTCCTCCGGTTCCAGCGAGCCGCCGGGGAGCGAGCAGATCCCGTCCCTGGGGTTGACCAGGGTCAGCACCCGCCCGTCCGGAGCGAACAGCCACCCCCAGGACTGCTTCACCGGCAGCCCCTCGGGCACCTGCTCGCCCGGCCGCCACGGCCACCCCGCCGTGGGACGCCGGCGCACCCTGCCGAGCAGCTCGGCGATCTCCGCGCTGTACTCGATCCGGCTCATGCGTCCCCCTCTCGCTGTCGGGCTCGCCGGACCGGCAGTGCGCGGGACGGACCTGCGGAGCACGGTACGGAGCGGAGCGGCCGGAGCGGCGGCGTGGGGCACCGCGCGCTCCTGCTGTTGATCTTCTCCGAATCTTCCCCGAACAGGCGGTCGATGAACAGTCCCCAGCGCCGCATGGTGGATGGCAGGAGTGGAAACCCCCTGATCACCCCAGCGGCCCACCCCCCTCCTCCGACGGGGAAGCGGGCTCCGAAAAGCCCGGCAGCGGGAAGCCCGGTCGCGGGACCACCCCGGGCGGGAACGGCAGCCCGCGCGCGGCGTCGTCGGCCAGCTCGTCGAACACCTCGTGCACCGTCATCGGCCGCAACCGCCCGCCGGCCAGCGCCCAACCGCGCACCCACGGCCCGTCCGAGGCCGAGGCCCCGGACGCCGGGACGCCCGGATCGCCGTGCAGCAGCAGCGCCCCCGCCCCGCCGCCGGCGACCCCCGCCGCCAGCGTCACGCAGAACGCCTCGGTGTCCCGCCCGGCGGGGTAGAGGCCGCCCGCCTCCACGCAGACCTCCACCGCCGAGCTGAGCTGCTCGCCGTCCTCCGGGCCGTGGCAGCGCAGCGTCAGCAGGTGGCAGCCCTCCCCCGCGCCCTCGGCCAGCGCGAGGTAGGCCGATGTCACGTACCCCATCACCGCCGCCAGCCGCCGCTGCCCGTCCGGGTCGTCGCCGACCGCCTCCAGCAGGGCCACGCCCGCGACGGACATCCGCACCCGCGCCCGGTGGTCGTCCAGCAGGACCGGGAGCAGTTCGGCCAGCCGCTCCCCCGCGTAGACGAAGGGCTCCCCGGCCAGCTCCGGATCGCCCGCGTACGCGACCCGGGCGGCGGGCGTCCGGGGGTCGAGGCCGAGCGCCGTGCAGTAGTCCTCGTAGTCACCCGCCTCCAGGACCCGCAGGTGCACCTCCAGGCCCTGCGCGTGCAGGGCCCTCAGCTGCTCCTCCGAACGCCGCAGGTACTCCTGGTGGGCGAGCCGGCCGAACAGCCCGTACCGCGCGAGGCCGGCGAAGTCGGACGCAGCCGCCGCCACCGCGACCGCCACCGGCTGCGGCGGCGGAGCACCCCGGGCCCGCCCGCCACGGCGCCCCCGCGCACCGGCCCCGCCCGCACGCCCTCCCGGCGGCCGGTCACCACCGGACGGCCGGGCCCCGCCGGGAGCACCCGGCCCGCCATCCGCCCCGGCCCGCCGCCCGGCGCGCAGCAGCACCCGCCGGCGGACCCGCGACCGCCCGAAGACATCGACGGCCCCGGAACCCCGGCAGCCTCCACAACGCCCCGCACAGCGCTCCGCAACCCCGGAGCCCTCACGACCCAACGACCACACCCGCATGGTTCCTCCCACCGACTAGCCCAGCACCGGACACCGTCGACCGCTCCGACCCTGGAGCCGCCGACGTCGAGGAACATACACAGAGCCACTGACAATCCACCCCAAGTAATCGAACACGCGCGCCCCAGGACCCCTGGGCTCCCGATCCGGACGGGATTGTCAGTACCGGACGTTAGGGTCGGGAACCATGCGACTGCCGCATGGAGACACAGCCCAATAGGCGGCAGCTTTGGGCGCACCAGCAGATCTGGCCGCAAAAGCAGCGAGTTGGATGGACCACTTCTGGACGACGATCCAGCTGTGAACGGGTGCGCCGTACAACGGCGAATGCCCGCCGGTGCAGGGCACCAGCGGGCAATCCCGAAATATCATTCCTCGAAGCGCTTGCCGCTCCAGCCCGCCGGAGTCACAACGGTGTTGCGTGCTCCGCCGTTGACCCAGTGCCAGTTGGCGGTGCTGGCCTCGCCGGTCCGTCCGGGCACGGAGGCCTGAGCGTGGGCCTCCTCGGTGCCGACCGGAACGGCCGCACCCGTCGCAGGGAAAGCCGTGACGACTGCCGTGCTTTCCGCACCCGTCTGGGCAAGCGCCACACCGGCACCGAGGCTGAACAGCGCAGTTGCCGCTACGCCAACTACTACACGCTTGATCACTATGGTTGTCCAAGGACTCGAAGGGGTCAGTTCTCACAGTGGACCAGCGGCCAGTAGACATTCGATCAACGCCAGTTGTGCGGCGAATCTCGGGGGCCTCGTGAAACAAGGAAAGCGGGCCCCACCCGAGAAGGCGGGGCCCGACCCATTTTCCTTGGGATCCACGATCCGGATCACCGCCGACGCCTGCGGCCGCCTGTCCCCTGATGCGGGTGAGAGGCTGAGGGCTGTGATGGACGGGGCTCTGTCGGTGGGTCCTGTGATACTCGGTACTGACCAGGCGCCGGCCGCGTGACCGGTGCTGACTCGGTGCTGACTCGGAGGACATGGAAGTGGCAAACATGCAGGTAGGGGCGCTGTAGTGCGACTGCTGCATACCTCCGACTGGCATCTGGGCCGTTCCTTCCACCGGGAGAGCCTGCACGACGCCCAGCGCGCCTTCCTGGACCACCTGGTGGACGTGGTCCGGGCCGAGCGCGTGGACGCCGTGCTCGTCGCCGGGGACGTGTACGACCGGGCGCTGCCGGGCCTGGACGCGGTCGCCCTGTTCGACGACGTGCTGCACCGGCTGGCCGGGCTGGGCGTGCCGACGGTGTTCATCAGCGGCAACCACGACTCGGCCCGCCGCCTCGGCGTCGGCGCCGGGCTGATCGGCCGGGCCGGCATCCACCTGCGCACCGACCCGGGCGAGTGCGCCGCCCCGGTGCTGCTGGCGGACGAGCACGGGCCGGTGGCGGTGTACGGGCTGCCGTACCTGGAGCCGACGCTGGTGCGCGAGCGGTTCGGGCTGGAGCGCGGCGGGCACGCGGCGGTGCTCGGCGCGGCGATGGACCTGGTCCGGGCCGATCTCGCGGCCCGCCCGGCCGGCACCCGCGCGGTGGTGCTGGCGCACGCCTTCGTCACCGGCGGCACGGCGAGCGACAGCGAGCGGGACATCGCGGTCGGCGGCGTCGCCTCGGTGCCCGCCTCCGTCTTCGACGGCGTGCACTACGCCGCGCTCGGCCACCTGCACGGCTGCCAGACCCTCGCCCCGCACCTGCGCTACAGCGGCTCGCCGCTCGCCTACTCCTTCTCCGAGGTGGACCAGCGCAAGACCATGTGGCTGGTCGACCTCGCGGCCGACGGCTCGGTCGCCGCCGAGCGCGTCGACTGCCCGCGCCCGCGCCCGCTCGCCACCCTGCGCGACAGCCTCGACGCGCTGCTCACCAAGGACGAGTACGCGCCGTACGAGCAGGCCTGGGTGCAGGCGACGCTCACCGACGCGGCCCGCCCGAGCGAGCCGATGGAGAAGCTGCGCCGCCGCTTCCCGCACACCCTCCAGCTGCTCTTCGACCCCGAGGAGAGCGAGGCCGAGCCCTCCCGGTCGTACGCGGCCCGGGTCAGCGGCCGGGCCGACCTGGAGATCGCGGAGGGCTTCCTGCGGCACGTACGCCCGGGTGCCGAGCCGGAGCCGGACGAGCTGGGCTGGCTGCGCGCCGGGTTCGAGAGCGTCCGGAAGACCACCGACCGGAAGGCGGACCTGCCCCGATGAGGCTGCACCGGCTCACCGTCAGCGCGTTCGGCCCGTTCGCGGGCAGCGAGAGCGTCGACTTCGACGCGCTCGCCGCCGGCGGCCTGTTCCTGCTGCGCGGCGCCACCGGCGCGGGCAAGAGCAGCGTGCTGGACGCGGTCTGCTTCGCCCTCTACGGCGACGTCCCCGGCACCCGGCGGGCCAACCGGCTGCGCAGCGACCACGCCGAGGCGCGCAGGCTGACCGAGGTCCGGCTGGAGCTGACGCTCGGCGGGCGGCGGCTGCAGATCACCCGGCTGCCGGAGCAGCGGCGGCCGAAGAAGATCGGCACCGGCACCACCGTCGAGCGGCCGCAGACCCTGCTGCGCGAGTGGGCCGCCGACGCGGGGGACGGCACGCCCGGCTGGCGGGCGGTGAGCAAGTCGCACCAGGAGGCCGGGGAGGAGATCCACCGGCTGATCGGCATGAACCGGGAGCAGTTCTGCCAGGTGGTGCTGCTGCCGCAGGGCGACTTCGCCCGCTTCCTCAAGGGCGACTCGGAGGAGCGCGGCAAGCTGCTGCGGCGGCTGTTCGACACCGAGCGGTTCCAGCACGTCGAGGGGTGGCTCGCGGAGCAGCGGCGCGTCCAGGAGGCCGCCGTCCAGGCCGGCCGTCGCCGTCTGCGGGATCTCGCCAGCAAGGCCGAGCAGGCGGCCGGCCCGGGCGCCGAGCCCGCCGAGGGCTGGGTGCCGGCCGAGGAGGACGCCGCCGACCTGACCGCCGGGGTGCTCGGCTGGGCGGCGATCCTGCGCAGCGGCGCAGCCGAACAGCGCACCGTCGCCGGGGCCGCGCTGGCAGGCGCCGAGGAGGCGCAACGCGCCGCCCAGGGCGAGCGCGCGGCCGCCGAGGAGCTGGCCGGGCGGCAGCGCCGCCACCGGCAGGCGCTGCTCCAGGCCGACCGGCTGGCCGCGTTCGAGCCCGAGGCGGCCCGGGACGGCCGGCGGCTGGCGGCGGCGCAGGCGGCCGTCGGGGTGGAGTCCGCGCTGCGGCTGCACGAGGGCGCGACCGAGGCGCACCGGCGGGCCCGGGAGGCCGAGCGACGGCACCGCGAGGTGCTGGCCGGCGACGGCGGCGCGGGCAGCGCTGCCGCCGGGGGTCCGGCACTCGCCGAAGCGGGGGCCGCCGAGCTGGCCGAGGCCGAACGCGAACTGCGGGCCGGGCTGGTCCGGCTGGAGGCCGCCGGGGCGGAGGAGCAGCGCTGCGCCGAACTCGCCCGCGAGCAGCGGAGCCTGGACGAGGAGCGCCGGCGGGCCGACGAGCTCGCCGAGGAGGCCGAGGACTGGCTGGCCGAGTACGACGCGCGGCTCGGCGGCCTCCAGGAGCAGCAGGACCGGGCCCGGGCGGCGGGCGCGCTGGTCGAGCAACTAGACGGCCGACGTGCCGAGTTGAGCACCCGCCTGGACGCCGCCCGGGAGCGCGACGGCCTGCGGGCCGAGATCGCCGCCGCCGAGCCGCGCGCTGCCGCCCTGCGCACCGCCGCGCTGGACGCCCGCGAGTACGGCCTCGGCCTGCGCGAGCGGCGGCTGGCTGGCATGGCCGCCGAGCTGGCCGAGCAACTGCGCACGGGCGAAGCGTGCCGGGTCTGCGGCTCACCCGAACACCCGGCACCCGCCGAGACCGCCGACGGCCGGGTCGGCGCCGACGACGAGGAGCGTGCCCGCCGGGCCCAGGCCGCCGCCGAACAGGCCTGGACGGCAGCGGACCAGGCCCTCACCGCGCTGCGGGTCCGCGAGGCCACCGCCACCGGCGCAGCCGGGCCGGAGGGCTCCGACGCGCTCGCGCAGGCCCTCGCCGAGCTGGACCGCGAGCACCGCGAGGCACTGCACTCGGCGGAGGCGCTCGGCCGGGTCGAGCAGGAGATCGCCCGTTTGTCGGCCGACCGGGACCGCCGGCTCGCCGAGCTGCGCGAGGCCCGGGAGCGCGCCGCCGTCCGCACCGACCGGCTCCAGGCGCTCCGGCACGAACAGCGCGAGCTCGCCGCACGGGTGACCGCGGCCCGGGGCGAGGCGGCCTCCGTCGCCGCGCGGGCGGCCGCGCTGGAGCGGCTGGTCGAGCGGGTCGCCGCCGTGGCCGAGGCCTCGCGGGCCTGCGCGCAGGCGCTGGCCCGGCTCGGGGACGCCGAGGGCGAGCTCGCCGAGGCCGCCGCCGCAGCGGGCTTCCCGAGCCCCGAGGAGGCCCTGGCCGTGCTGCTCCCCCGCGCGGAGCGCGAGCGGCTGGCAGCCCGACTGGAGCGGCACCGGACGGAGTCCGCCGCCGTCCGGCACGAACTCGCGCTGCCCGATCTGGCCGAGGCCGCGGCCCGTCCGCCGGTCGACCTGCCCGCCGCCGCGGCCGCGCTCGGCGCCGCCACCGACCGGCTGGGCCGGGCCCACGCCGACCGCTCGGCGGCCGACGAACGGTGCGCGGCACTGGCCTCGATCGGTCGGCAACTGGCCGACCTCGCGGACGAGCTGGCCCCGGCGCTGGCCCGGTACGGGCGGATCAACCGGCTCGCGGCGCTGGCCGCCGGCACCTCCACCGAGAACCGGCTCCGGATGCGCCTGGAGTCCTACGTCCTGGCGGCCCGGCTGGAGCAGGTCGCGGCGGCGGCCAGCGACCGGCTGGTCCGGATGTCCGGCGGCCGCTACACCCTGGTGCACAGCGACGACCGGGGCACCGGCAACAAGCGCTCGGGCCTGGCCCTGCGGGTGGTCGACGCCTGGACGGGCACCGAGCGGGACACCGCGACGCTCTCCGGGGGCGAAAGCTTCTTCGCCTCCCTCGCCCTGGCCCTGGGCCTGGCCGACGTGGTCACCGACGAGGCCGGCGGCATGCCGCTGGACACCCTGTTCATCGACGAGGGCTTCGGCACGCTCGACGAGCAGTCCCTGGAGGAGGTGATGGACGTCCTCGACGGCCTGCGTGAACGCGACCGGGCGGTCGGCATCGTCAGTCACGTCGCCGACCTGCGCACCCGCATCCCCGCCCAGCTCCTGGTCCGCAAGGGGCGACGCGGCTCGACCCTGGCCCTGGCCGGGAGGGAGGACGCCTAGAAGGCTGATGAAGATCTTGGGTTGATCCGGGCCGTGCTGTCAGGTGGTGGCCTGGATTTGCCAGGTCGTGCCGTTGTGGGCGAGTCCGAGGTTGAGCAGGGTTCGCAGGTTGAGGGCGGCTGCGCGGGTGTGGAGCCAGGTGTTGTTCTTGATGGTTCCTCGGTAGCGCAGGCGGCG
>NZ_JBHXTQ010000139.1:0-3552 GCF_042677305.1 Kitasatospora sp. NPDC127121
GGTTACATTCCGAACCCGGAAGCTAAGCCTTACAGCGCCGATGGTACTGCAGGGGGGACCCTGTGGGAGAGTAGGACGCCGCCGAACAATCATTCGAGAGAAGCCCCCGCCGGGTGAACCTGGCGGGGGCTTTTCTGTTGTAGGGTCAACGTGCATTGTCATCACACGGGACAGGAGGCCCCCGGGTGGAGGTCCAGGAGACGCGGGTCCAGACCGATCGCGTCCTCACCATCCCCAACCTGCTCAGCATGGGCCGGCTGGTCGGTGTTCCGCTTTTTCTCTGGCTGATTCTCTGGCCGGTTTTCGATGGCCCCAACAACGATGGTTGGGCGCTGCTGATCCTGATGCTGAGCGGTGTCAGCGACTACCTCGACGGGAAACTCGCGCGGCGGTGGGGGCAGGTCAGCCGGGTGGGGCAACTGCTCGATCCGCTGGCCGACCGGCTCTATGTGCTGTCCACGCTGGTCGGTTTGACCTGGCGTGAGATTCTTCCGTGGTGGGTGACGGCGATTCTGCTGGCCCGGGAAGTGTTTATCGGCGCGCTGCTGCCCATTTTGAACCGGCACGGTTACGGGCCGCTCCAGGTGAGTTTTCTGGGGAAGGCCGCGACCTTCAATCTGATGTACGCGTTTCCGCTTCTCCTGCTCGGCAGCGTGGACAGCTGGATCGCGCGGCCGGCCGAGGTGGTGAGCTGGGCCTTCATCTGGTGGGGGACCACGTTGTACTGGTGGGCCGGTATTCTTTACGCGGTTCAGGCCAGGCGGATCACCCGAGCGGGCTCGACGGGCTCCGCGTCCGCAGTCTGAGACGTGATCTGAGAGAAGTCCCACGCCGCATCGGTGCGTCGGACGATACCTTCCGGGTAGGGATCCCTCTGGAACGGTTTGATGGACCTGTAGGTCCACCACCGCAAAGGAGGACGCACCCGTAATGAAAGCCGTTGTCATGGCAGGGGGCGAAGGAACCCGACTCCGCCCGATGACCTCAAGCATGCCGAAGCCGCTGCTTCCGGTGGCCAATAGGCCGATCATGGAGCACGTGCTTCGGCTGCTGAAGCGGCACGGCCTCTCCGACACCGTCGTCACCGTCCAGTTCCTGGCCTCACTGGTCAAGAACTACTTCGGTGACGGCGAGGACCTGGGCATGCATCTGACCTATGCCCACGAGGAGACGCCGCTAGGCACCGCGGGGAGTGTCAAGAACGCCGAGGACGCGTTGAAGGACGACTCCTTTCTGGTGATCTCCGGTGACGCACTGACCGACTTCGACCTCTCGGAATTGATCGACTTTCACCGCAGCAAGAACGCACTGGTCACCGTCTGTCTCACCAGGGTGCCGAATCCCCTCGAGTTCGGTATCACGATCACGGACGACGACGGACGGGTCGAGCGCTTCCTGGAGAAGCCGACCTGGGGGCAGGTCTTCTCGGACACTGTGAACACCGGTATCTACGTGATGGAACCAGAGGTCTTCGACTACGTCGCAGCAGGTGAGTCCGTCGACTGGTCGAGTGACGTCTTCCCGCAATTGTTGAAGGAGGGCAAGCGGGTCTACGGCTACGTCGCCGAGGGCTACTGGGAGGACGTGGGCACCCACGAGAGCTACGGCAAGGCCCAGGCGGACGTCCTGGAGGGCAAGGTCGACGTCGAGCTCGACGGGTTCGAGATCTCGCCGGGCGTCTGGGTGGCCGAGGGTGCGGAGGTGGACCCGGAGGCGGTGCTGCGCGGGCCGCTGTACATCGGGGACTACGCCAAGGTCGAGGCCGGCGTCGAGATCCGTGAGCACACCGTGCTCGGCAGCAACGTGGTGGTCAAGCGCGGGGCCTTCCTCCACAAGGCGGTCGTGCACGACAACGTCTACATCGGGCCGCAGAGCAATCTGCGCGGCTGCGTGGTCGGCAAGAACACCGACGTGATGCGGGCCGCCCGGATCGAGGACGGCGCGGTGATCGGGGACGAGTGCCTGATCGGCGAGGAGTCGATCATCGGTGCGAACGTCCGGGTCTATCCGTTCAAGACCATCGAGGCCGGCGCCGTCGTCAACACGTCGGTGATCTGGGAGTCCCGCGGCCAGGAGCACCTGTTCGGTGTCCGTGGCGTGTCGGGGATCCTGAACGTCGAGATCACCCCGGAACTGGCCGTGCGGTTGGCCGGCGCGTACGCCACGACCTTGAAGAAGGGGGCGACCGTCACCATTGCGCGTGACCACTCGCGTGGTGCGCGTGCGCTCAAACGGGCGATGATTTCGGCGCTCCAGACGTCGGCCATAGACGTTCGCGACCTGGAGAACGTGCCGATGCCGGTCGCCCGGCAGCACACCGCGCGGGGGAGTGCGGGCGGGATCTTCCTGCGGACCACGCCGGGGGTGCCCGACTCGCTGGACATCCTCTTCTTCGACGAGCGCGGGGCCGACCTCTCGCAGGCCGGCCAGCGCAAGCTGGATCGCGTGTACGCGCGCCAGGAGTACCGGCGGGCCTTCCCCGGTGAGATCGGGGACCTGACCTTCCCGTCCAGCGTCTTCGACTCCTACGCGGGCAACCTGCTGCGGGCCGTCGACACCACCGGGGTCCGGGAGGCCGGACTGAAGGTGGTCGTGGACACTGCGCACGGCAGCGCCGGCCTGGTTCTGCCGAGCATCCTCGGGCGGCTCGGAGTGGAGGCGCTCACCGTCTCCAGCGGGCTGGACGAGGCGCGGCCGACGGAGGACGCGGAGGAGCGGCGGGCCGGGCTGGCCAGGCTCGGCGAGCTGGTGGCCTCTTCCCGGGCGGCCTTCGGCGTCCGCTTCGACCCGGTCGGCGAGCGGGTCGCGTTCGTCGACGAACTGGGCCGGGTGATCGACGACGACCGGGCACTGCTGGTGCTGCTGGACCTGGTCGCGGCCGAGCGGCGCAGCGGGCAGGTGGCGCTGCCGGTGACCACGACCCGGATCGCCGAGCAGGTCGCCGCGTACCACGGCACCCAGGTCATCTGGACCACGACGACGCCGGACGACCTGGCGAAGGCGGCCGCCACCGAGGGCACGGTGTTCGGCGGGGACGGGCGCGGCGGTTTCGTGGTGCCGGAGTTCAGCGGAGTGCTGGACGGGGCCGCGGCCTTCGTGCGGTTGGTCGGCCTGGTGGCGCGGACCCAGCTCACGCTGAGCCAGATCGACGCGCGGATCCCGCAGGCGCACATCCGTCGCCGGGACCTGGCGACGCCGTGGGCGGCCAAGGGGATGGTGATGCGCTCGGTGGTCGAGGCGGCCGGCAGTCGGCGGCTGGACACCACCGACGGCGTCCGGGTCGTCGAGGCGGACGGGCGCTGGACGCTGGTGCTGCCGGACCCGGCCGAGGCGACCACCCACCTGTGGGCGGAGGGCCCGGACGACGAGGCGACCGAGGCGCTGCTGGACGAGTGGGCGGCGGTGGTCGACGGGGCCGGGCGGTGACGACACCGGCCTGATCGTCCGACGGTCCTGACGGTCGGGGGGCGGGGCCTGGTCCGCGCGCCCCCCTGGGCGTTTTAACACAGTTAGCAATGATACGTCGCTTTGTGTCGTGTGTGCAGGTAAGGG
>NZ_JBHXTQ010000139.1:3562-9905 GCF_042677305.1 Kitasatospora sp. NPDC127121
GGACTCACCTTACGGCGTGCGGGCTGACCGGCGGTAAACGGTCCCGGGCCGAGGAATGAGGGGTGGAGGTGGAACCGGGCGGGCGGGGGGGGGGGGGTCGCGGGGGCGGGGGGGTGCCCCCACCGGCCTGATCGCCCGCCGGTCCTGCGGGGGGGGGGGCGCGGCTTGGCCCCCCCGCCCCGCTGTCCGTTTTCACACTGTTCGCAATGATCCGTCACTTTGTGTCGTGTGTGCAGCTCAGGGGGTGTGCGTGGGCCCCTTCGCCGACGTGGGACGATGGTCCGCATGCCAGCGACGCCGACGCCGAGTGCCCCGAACGGACGGTACAACCGTCCGGACGCCTCGATGTCCCTGCTGACCAACGTCATGGACCACAGCCTCGACGAGGGCTACGCCGAGGCGGCCGCGGCGCGGGGCGGAGACCACGACAGCCGGATACCCAGGACGGTCCGAGGCCTGCTCACGCTGGGCGCCGGGCTGGCGTTGGTCGGGGTCGTGGTGACGGTCGGCGCGGTGAACGCGCACAAGGCGGAGCCGACGCTGGCCAAGGAGCGGGACGCGCTGATCCACCGGATCAACGACACCAACGGCTCGGCCGACCACCTCCAGCAGCAGGTGCAGGACCTGCGGCGCAAGGTCGAGAGCACGCAGCAGCAGGCGCTCGCCACGGGCGACGGCGACGAGGGCGGTCTGACCGGCGCGGTGGGCCTGGGCGAGGTCGCGGGGCCGGGCGTCAAGCTGGTCCTGGAGGACGCGGCGGGGACCGGCGGCGGGGGGAACGTCGACCCGCGGGCCGGGCAGGGCTTCTCCAACAGCGGCCGGCTGCGGGACCGCGACCTCCAGCTGGTGGTGAACGGCCTGTGGGGATCCGGCGCGGAAGCCGTGGCGATCAACGGCCAGCGGCTCACCGCGCTCTCGGCGATCCGGGCCGCGGGCGAGGCGGTGCTGGTGGACAACCGGCCGCTCGTCCCGCCGTACAACATCCAGGCGATCGGGGACGGGCCGAAGCTGCTCACCGCCTTCGAGAACGACATGGCCGGGCAGTACCTGCGGCTGCTCCAGGAGAAGTACGGCATCAAGTCGACCATGTCCGCGCAGAAGAGCCTGACGCTGCCGGCCGCGGTGGGTGTGACGCTGCGGACCGCCCAGCCGGTCACGCCCGAGTCTTCGCCCCCGGCGTCCTCGTCGGCGGCTTCGGTCACCCCGACGCCGTCACCCACCGCCGGAACCTCCGGGAGTCCGAGCGCGTCCGTTTCACCGTCTGCGGGCACCGGGCGGCGTACGCCGAGCGGGTCCGCGAAGACTACGACAGCCCACTCGTCCACGACGGCCCCGACCGGGTCGTCGTCCGCAGGGACAGGAGCAGCTAGACCGTGATTGCCGTACTGGGTCTCGTGATCGGGGTGGTCGTCGGACTCTTCGTCCAGCCCGAGGTGCCGGACGCCGTCGTGCCGTACCTGCCGATCGCGGTGGTGGCGGCGCTGGACGCCGTGTTCGGCGGCGTCCGGGCGATGCTGGACGGGATCTTCAACGACAAGGTGTTCATCGTCTCGTTCCTGTCGAACGTGGTGGTCGCGGCACTGATCGTCTTCCTCGGTGACCAGCTGGGCGTCGGCTCGCAGCTGTCCACGGGTGTGGTCGTCGTCCTCGGCATCCGCATCTTCTCCAACGCGGCCGCGATTCGGCGCCATGTCTTCCGCGCCTGAGCCGGGCCGCGGGGCGGCGGAGGAGCACGCGGACGGCGGCGGGAACGCGTTGGAACGGGCCGCCGAGGCGCCGGGGCCGGAGTCGGCGGCCGAGGCGGGCCCGGCCGAGCCGGTGGACGGGGCCGGGGAGGTCCGGCACGCCGACCAGGCCGACCAGACCGAGGAGCCGGAGAAGGCCGAGGGGCCTGTGGCGGCGGTGGAGGAGCCCGAGGAGCGGGCTGCGGTGAAGTCTGACGCTAAGCCTGAGCTTGATGCGGAGGCGGCGCCCGCGCCCGTGGTGCGGCTCGCGAAGGCCGCGGCGCCTGAGCCCGGGCCTGTGTCTGAACTCGGGCCTGCGTCTGAGTCCGAGCCTGCGTCCGAGCCCGTGGCGGAGCCAGCCGCGGTGGACCGCAGTGCGGGGCGGCGGCGCCTCAAGGCGGCCCTGTGGCCGCCGCGGATGTCGCGCGGGCAGCTGGTGGTGGCGCTGCTGCTGTTCTCGCTCGGCCTGGGGCTGGCGATCCAGGTGCGGTCGACCAACGACCACCACAGCCAGCTCCGCGGGGCCCGCCAGGAGGACCTGGTGCGCATCCTCGACGAACTGGACAGCCGCCAGCAGCGTCTTCAGCAGGAGAAGGCGGAGTTGGAGCAGTCCCTGGCCAAGTTGGAGAACAGTTCCAACCAGGCCAAGGAGGCCCAGGAACAGACCAGGAAGAAGGCGACGGAGCTCGGCGTGCTCGCCGGTACCGTCAAAGCCACTGGTCCGGGCATCGTACTCACGGTCGATGATCCCCAAGGGCAGGTGAAGGCAGATATGCTGCTGGACACCCTGCAAGAACTTCGAGCGGCGGGGGCGGAGGCGATTCAGATCAACGATGTGCGCGTGGTGGTCAACACCTACTTCACCGACGTGTCGGGCGGCGGGGTGCAGATCGACGGGAAGAAGGTCTCGCAGCCCTATCGGTTCACCGTCGTGGGGAACCCGCAGGATCTGACACCCGCGCTGAACATCCCGGGGGGTGTCGTCCGTACTCTGGAGAGTCACCAGGCGCGGGCGACGATCACCCAGCAGCAGAAGGTGGTCGTCGACGCCCTCGTGGATCTGAAGACGCCGCAGTACGCCAAGCCGGCTTCGAAGTGACGGGGCGCCCGACGAACAGCCCGTCATCCGCGGGCGGCACCCGGTGCGGGGCGCCGCCGTCGCGTGGGCGAGACTGGGTCGTACCAGCACGCACCGGAGCACCAATCGCAGTACCGACCGTCGGAGTACCACTCCAGCAGGCCCGGTCCGCAACCGGGCCCGCAGCCTGTCCGAGGTTCTCACCCTGCCCCGCGGGCGGGTCTGTCACACGCAAGGGGATTCGCCCGTGAGTTTCTTCTCGAAGTTGTTCGGTCGTAACAAGGGCCGTGGCGCGGCCTCCGTCGAGGCGCCCACTGCGCGGCACCGCCGGCCCGAGGACGAGGCCGCCGTGCCGGGCATGCGCCCCGCCCCCGAGGGGGCGGCGTACGCCGAGCAGCAGCTGTTCCGGGACGGCGCGGCCGCCCAGTACGCAGGGAATCCGGTGGGTTACGGCGCGTCGGTTGACCCTTCCGGCGACCCGCGCATAGGTTTCCAGTCAGGACCCTCAAGCTCTGGTGGAGGGTTTGCCCCGGACCCGTACGCCGGGCACAACCCGTCGGGTGTGCCGCGCCAGGAGGCTGTGAACATGGCTGGCCCCACTCCGTGCCCCAGGTGCGGCAACCAGAACCCGGCCGCGGCCCGGTTCTGCTCCAACTGCGGTACGGCCCTGCGCGGTGGCCTGCTTCCGGAGGGGGCGGCGGAGACCACGTCGACCATCTCCATCTCCGGCCTGGAGTCGTACGACCCCAACACCACGACCGGCACCGGCGCCACGCCGGCCCTGTCGGCCGAGGTGCTGTCGGCGATCGACGCGCTGCCGCCGGGCTCGGCCCTGCTGATCGTCCAGCGCGGTCCGAACTCGGGCAGCCGCTTCCTGCTGGACTCGGACGTCACCACGGCCGGCCGTCACCCGCAGGGCGACATCTTCCTGGACGACGTCACGGTCTCGCGGCGCCACGTGGAGTTCCGCCGGACGCGGGCCGGGTTCAGCGTCGCGGACGTCGGCAGCCTCAACGGCACCTACGTCAACCGGGAGCGGATCGACGAGGTGTCGCTGAACAACGGTGACGAGGTGCAGATCGGGAAGTACCGGCTGGTGTTCTTCGCCGGCCACAACCGGGGGTACTGAACCCAACGTCGGTAGGAGCCCGAGTGAGTACGAATACCCCTTCATCTTCTCTCGGGGCGGCCACCCCCGCATCGTCCGGTCCGCAGGCGGACCGCGGCGGGCGCGGGGTGGTCGCGGGCCCCAGGCAGCCGATCCGCCCGGACCGGCCGGGTGGGCGGCGGCGCGGCGGTGACGAGCTGCTGAGCATCGGCGCGGTGTTGACCTTCCTGCGCGACGACTTCCCCGAGGTCACCATCTCCAAGATCAGGTTCCTGGAGGCGGAGGGCCTGGTCGAGCCGCAGCGCACGCCCTCGGGGTACCGCAAGTTCAGTCCGGCCGACGTCGAGCGGCTGGCCTACGTCCTGCGGATGCAGCGTGACCACTACCTGCCGCTGCGGGTGATCCGCGAGCACCTGGACGCCATCGAGCGCGGTGAGGCACCGCCCGCGCTGCCGTCCGCCGACACCCGGCCCGGGCCCGTGGAGGAGGCGGACCGGGAGCTGGGGGCTTCGGCCGACGTCCCGTCCGGAGTCCGGCTGGGGCGTGCCGAACTGCTGGCGGCCGCCGAGTCCGGGGAGCGCGAGCTCTCCGAGTGGGAGTCCTACGGTCTGGTCGCGCCCGGCCCGGACGGCGGGTACGACGGCGAGGCGCTGCAGGTGGCCCGGCTGGTCGCGGAACTCGGCCGGTACGGGCTGGAGCCGCGGCACCTGCGGGCCATGAAGGCCGCGGCGGACCGGGAGATCGCGCTGGTGGAACAGGTGGTGGCGCCGCTGCGCCGGCACCGGAACCCGCAGACCAGGGCCCATGCCGAGGCCACTGCGCGGGAGCTGGCGACACTGTCCGTGCGGCTGCACGCGGCGATGGTCCAGGCCGGTCTGCGCGGCCGCGGATAGCGTCCCCGCGGGGTTCCTGCGGGGCTCCTGCGGCTGTCCGTCCAGGGCCCCGGCTGACCGCAGTGCACCGCGCTGACCAGGGGCGTCGGCCCTGCGCTTTCATATCCGGGGCCTGAGCCATAGGGTTGCCTGTGTGAATGAGCTCGACGTCGTGGGTGTCCGAGTGGAGATGCCTTCCAACCAGCCGATCGTGCTGCTGCGGGAGGTCGGGGGCGATCGGTACCTGCCGATCTGGATCGGTCCCGGCGAGGCGACCGCGATCGCCTTCGCCCAGCAGGGCATGACGCCGGTCCGCCCGCTGACGCACGACCTGTTCAAGGACGTCCTGGAGGCGCTCGGGCAGCAGCTCACCGAGGTCCGGATCACCGACCTGCGGGAGGGCGTCTTCTATGCCGAGCTGGTCTTCACCGGCGGGGTCGAGGTGAGCGCCCGGCCGTCCGACGCGATAGCGCTGGCCCTGCGCACCGGCACGCCGATCTACGGGAGCGAGGAGGTGCTCGCCGAGGCGGGCATCGCGATCCCGGACGAGCAGGAGGACGAGGTCGAGAAGTTCCGCGAGTTCCTCGACCAGGTGTCGCCCGAGGACTTCGGGGGCAGCGGTCCGCAGTAGCGCGGACCGGATTTCCCTATAGGTCAGGCCGTTGTTTGGCTTGCCGTTTTGCCAAAAACCGTCGACCTACCCACACTAGGGGCACGAAAAACCACTCTCCTGAGTGATGTGGTTTGGCTGGCCCGGCGTGGCGATCGTTGACGGGTCATAGGGGACTGCCTACCGTCAGGAGTGGCTGTCCGGGTGACCGATGCCCGCAGTTCGGGTTGCCCGCAGCACCAGTGGACGGAGGCAGGCATGAGCAGCACCGGCGATGGCACGGCCGTGGGAGGCCTGTGTGCCGTGCACCTGCCGCGCACCGCTCGCACCGTGACGAACCTGCCCCGGGTGGGCAGGTTCCCGGCCGTGCAGCCGGGTCAGCCCGACATCGAGCGGCTGGCCCCGACGTCCGAACTGATCGGCTACCGCGGTCCGACGGCCTGCGCGGCGGCCGGCATCACGTACCGCCAGCTGGACTACTGGGCCCGGACCGGACTGCTGGAGCCCAGCGTCCGTTCGGCGTACCCGGCCACCAGCCAGCGGCTCTACAGCTTCCGCGACATCCTGCTGCTGAAGATCGTGAAGCGGCTGCTCGACGCGGGCGTCTCGCTGCAGAACATCCGGGTGGCGGTCGCCCATCTGCAGGCGGCCGAGCAGGGCGACCTGGCCGGGATGACGCTGATGTGCGACGGCGCCACGGTGTACGAGTGCACCACGCCGCAGCAGGTGGTGGACCTGCTGAAGGGCGGTCAGGGGGTGTTCGGCATCGCGGTGGGAGTGGTCTGGCGGGAGCTGGAGCTCACGCTCGGGCGGCTGCACGCGGAGCGCACCGACACCGGCGAGACGCTGGTCGGCCACGACCCGTCCGACGAGCTGGCCCAGCGGCGCAACCGGGCGGTCTGACCGCAGAACTGACGAGGCCGCGGGCCCGGACGGGGAACCGTCCGGGCC
>NZ_JBHXTQ010000140.1:0-9766 GCF_042677305.1 Kitasatospora sp. NPDC127121
ACCTCCGCCGCGAACGGAGCGATCTTCGCCTCGGCCAGCGAACGCACCGCCTCACGGAGCATCTCGTGCTCCTCGGAGATACGGAAGAGATCGAAGTCAGCCGCCCCTGCGCTGCCCGCCATGATGCCCGCCTCGTCCAGTGATCGACGTCAATCCGGAGTTAACTACCGTTCAGTAGAGATCCTAGGGCTCCGACCTGCGGCTGCCTAGCGTCCCCGGCGTACGGGCGATCGAGGCCGGATCCGTCGGGGCGGATAGCATCAGAGGCACCCGTACAGGTCGAGTCCGCACAAAGGGGAACCCGTGACCCTCCGCATCTCCGTGATCGGCACCGGCTACCTCGGTGCCACGCACGCGGCCGCGATGGCCGAGTTCGGCTTCGAGGTGCTGGGCCTGGACATCGACCCCGACAAGATCGCCACGCTGACCGCCGGCCGCGTCCCGATGTACGAGCCGGGGCTGTCCGAGCTGCTGCTCAAGCACGTCGCCGGGCACGAGGGTTCGACCGGCCGGCTGCGCTTCACCAGCTCCGTTCAGGAGGCCGCGGAGTTCGGCGACGTGCACTTCGTCTGCGTCAACACCCCGCAGCGCAAGGGCGAGTTCGCCGCCGACATGTCGTACGTCGACGCCGCGATCGACGGCCTCGCCCCGTACCTGACCCGCCCGGTCCTGGTGGTCGGCAAGTCCACCGTGCCGGTCGGCTCGGCGAGCCGGCTCGCCGAGCGGCTGGCCGCGCTGGCACCCGTCGGCGCGGGCGCCGAACTCGCCTGGAACCCGGAGTTCCTGCGCGAGGGCTTCGCCGTCCAGGACACCCTGCGCCCGGACCGGATCGTCGTCGGCGCCCACAGCGAGCGCGCCGAGCGGCTGCTGCGCGAGGTGTACGCCGAGCCGATCGCGGCCGGGGTGCCGTTCCTGGTCACCGACTACGCGACCGCCGAGCTGGTGAAGGCCGCCGCCAACTCCTTCCTGGCCACCAAGATCTCCTTCATCAACGCGATGGCCGAGGTCTGCGAGGCGGCCGGCGCCGACGTCACGCTGCTCTCCACCGCGCTCGGGCACGACGAGCGGATCGGCCGCAAGTTCCTCAACTCCGGTCTGGGCTTCGGCGGCGGCTGCCTGCCCAAGGACATCCGGGCGTTCATGGCCCGGGCCGGCGAACTCGGCGCCGACCAGGCGCTGACCTTCCTGCGCGAGGTCGACTCGATCAACATGCGCCGCCGCTCCCGGATGGTGGAGCTGGCCCGCGAGCAGTGCGGCGGCGGCTTCCTGGGCCGCCGGGTGGCCGTCCTCGGCGCCGCGTTCAAGCCCAACTCGGACGACATCCGGGACTCCCCCGCGCTCAACGTCGCCGCCCAGATCCAGCTCCAGGGCGCCCAGGTCACCGTCTACGACCCGAAGGCCGTCGACAACGCCCGCAAGATGTTCCCCTCGCTCGCCTACGCCGACTCGGCCATGGAGGCCGCCGAGGGCGCCCACGTCGTCCTGCACCTCACCGAGTGGGCCGAGTTCCGCGAGCTGGACCCGGCCGTCCTCGGTGCCGTGGTCGCCGAGCGCCGCCTCCTCGACGGCCGCAACGTCCTGGACGCCGACGCCTGGCGCGCCGCCGGCTGGACCTACCGCGCGCTCGGCCGCCCCAGCTGACACCTGCGGGAATCCGGCGCCCGTGGTCGTCGTTGGCACCGGCATGACGAGCTACGGCGACGACGCGACGGTTCGCGAGATCCTCACCGGCACCGGCGACACCTGGGCGGTGGTGGGCCTGTCCGACAACACCGCCCGGGCCGCGTACGGGGTGGCCGGGGTGCTCCAGCGGTACGGCAAGCGCGTCGTGCCGGTGCACCCGAAGGCCGAGACGGTCCTCGGCGAGCCCGGCTACGCCTCGCTCGCCGAGATCCCGTTCCCGGTCGACGTGGTGGACGTGTTCGTGAACAGCGCGCTGGCCGGGGAGGTGGCCGACCAGGCGGTGGCGGCCGGGGCGAAGGCCGTCTGGTTCCAGCTGGGGGTGGTCGACGAGGCCGCGTACGCGCGGACCAGGACGGCCGGGCTCGCCATGGTGATGGACAGGTGCCCGGCCATCGAGATCCCGCGGCTGGGCTGACCTCAGCCCTTCGCGCCGTCCGATCTCAGCCCTTCACGCCGTCCAGCTGCGCGATGGTGGCGATGGACGGGCGGCGGCCGGCCCGCAGCCCGGCGGCGACGGACTCGGCGTCGCGCAGGACGCGGACGGCGTTGTGCCAGGTGAGCTTGGCGAGGTCGGCCTCGGACCAGTTCCGGCGCAGGAGTTCGGCGATCAGGTTGGGGTAGCCGGCCACCGAGCCCAGGCCGTCGGGCAGGAACGCGGTGCCGTCGAAGTCGCCGCCGATGCCGATGTGGTCGATGCCGGCGACCTCGCGCAGGTGGTCGAGGTGGTCGGCGACGGTGGCCGGGGTGGCGATCGGGCGCGGGTTGGCGGCCTCGAAGGCGCGCTGGCGCTCCATCGCGGGCGGGGCGGTGTCGAGCGGGTGGAAGCCGTGGGCGCGCATGTTCTCGTCGGCGGCGAGGGTCCACTCGATGGCGGCGGGCAGGATGAACTTGGGCACGAAGGTGGCCATCGCCACGCCGCCGTTGGCGGGCAGCTGGGCGAGCACGTCGTCCGGGATGTTGCGCGGGTGGTCGCAGACGGCGCGGGCGGAGGAGTGCGAGAAGACGACCGGGGCCTCGGTGACCCGCAGGGCGTCGCGCATGGTGTCGGCGGAGACGTGCGAGAGGTCGACGAGCATGCCGAGCCGGTTCATCTCCCGGACGACCTCCTCGCCGAAGCGGGTCAGCCCGCCGGCCACCGGCTTGTCGGTGGCCGAGTCGGCCCACGGCACGTTGTCGTTGTGGGTGAGCGTCAGGTAGCGCACGCCGAGCTCGTGGAGAGCCCGCAGGGTGGCGAGCGAGCAGTCGATGGAGTGGCCGCCCTCGGCGCCCATCAGGGAGGCGATCCGGCCTTCGGCGCGGGCGGCTTCCATGTCGTCGGCGGTGCGGGCGAGCCGGAGCCGGTCGGGGTAGCGCTCGACCAGGGCGTGGACGAAGTCGATCTGTTCCAGGGTGGCGCTCACCGCGTGGTCGCCGGCCAGCCGGGTCGGCACGTAGACGGACCAGAACTGCGCGCCGACCCCGCCCTCCGCGAGGCGGGCGAGGTCGGTGTGCAGACGGTCGCTCTGGTCGGCGGCGAGGTCGACCGCGCCGAGGTCGTACCCGGCCTGCTCGCGCATCGCCCACGGGAGGTCGTTGTGGCCGTCGACCACGGGGGCGGTGCGCAGCAGGGCCCGGGCGCGGTCCAGCGGGGTGGGGGAGTCCAGCTCGGTAGTCATACCGGCTGTTCTACCCCACCCGCCGCCGGGGTTACTTGCCGAAGCCGAAGGAGGAGGATCCGGCCACCTTGGCGCGGAGCTTCTTGCCCTTCTCGGTGGCCTGGTTGTTCAGTTCGGCCTGGAAGTCGGTCATCCGCTCGGTCAGTTCGGGGTCGAACGCGGCCAGCATCCGCACGGCGAGCAGGCCGGCGTTGCGCGCGCCGGCCACCGAGACGGTCGCGACCGGGACGCCGGCCGGCATCTGGACGATGGACAGCAGGCTGTCCATGCCGTCCAGGTAGCGCAGCGGCACCGGCACGCCGATGACGGGCAGCGGGGTGACGGAGGCGAGCATGCCCGGCAGGTGGGCGGCGCCGCCGGCGCCGGCGATGATGGCCTTGAGGCCGCGCCGGTGGGCGTTCTCGCCGTACGCGACCATCTCGCGGGGCATCCGGTGCGCCGAGACGACGTCGACCTCGTAGGGGATCTCGAACTCGTCGAGGGCCTGGGCGGCGGCCTCCATGACGGGCCAGTCGGAGTCCGAGCCCATGACGATGCCGACGAGCGGGCTCGAAGGGGAGGAGGTCATTCGGTGATCGTTCCTCGCAGGTAGGCGGCCGCGTGGCGGGCGCGCTCGCGGACGTCGTCGAGGTCGTCCCCGAAGACGTTGACGTGGCCGACCTTGCGGCCGGGCTTCACGTCCTTCCCGTACATGTGGATCCGCAGGCCGGGGTCGCGGGCCATGCAGTGCAGGAAGGCGTGGTACATGTCCGGGTAGTCGCCGCCGAGGACGTTGACCATGACGGTCCACTTGGCGCGCGGCCGGGGGTCGCCGAGCGGGAGGTCGAGGACGGCCCGCAGGTGGTTCTCGAACTGCGAGGTGACGGCGCCGTCCTGGGTCCAGTGCCCGGAGTTGTGGGGGCGCATGGCGAGTTCGTTGACGAGGATCCGGCCGTCCCTGGTCTGGAACAGTTCGACGGCGAGGTGGCCGGTGATGCCGAGGTCGCCGGCGATGCGCAGGGCCAGCTGCTGGGCCTCGTCGGAGAGGGCCGGGTCGAGGTCCGGCGCGGGGGCGGTGACCTCGGCGCAGACGCCGTTCTCCTGGACGCTCTCCACCACCGGGTAGGCGACGGCCTGGCCGCTGGGCGAGCGGACGACGTTGGCGGCGAGTTCGCGGACGAAGTCGACCTTCTCCTCGGCGAGCACCTGGACGCCGGCCAGGAACGGCGCCTGCGCGTCCTCCTCGCCGTCGACGACCCAGACGCCCTTGCCGTCGTAGCCGCCGCGGACGGTCTTCAGCACGACCGGGTAGCCGGAGCCCTCGTTCGCGAAGGCGGTGACGTCGGCCGGGTCGGCGACGATCCGGTGGCGGGGGCAGGGCACGCCGATGGAGTCGAGCTTGGCCCGCATGACGCCCTTGTCCTGGGCGTTGACCAGCGCGTCCGGGCCGGGCCGGACGGCGATGCCGTCGGCTTCCAGGGCCCGCAGGTGCTCGGTGGGGACGTGCTCGTGGTCGAAGGTGATCACGTCGCAGCCGGCCGCGAAGCGGCGCAGCGTGTCGAGGTCGCGGTAGTCGCCGAGGACGACGTCGGAGACCACCTGTGCGGCGGAGTCCTGGGGCGTGTCGGCGAGGAGTTTGAACCTGACCCCGAGCGGGATGCCCGCCTGGTGTGCCATGCGGGCCAACTGCCCGCCGCCGATCATGCCCACCACTGGAAAATTCACATTGCCCGGGGAAGTCACCCCGCCAGGATATCCGGGCCGGTCGGGGGTGGTGGAACCGCTGGGGTGGGCTGGGCGTCCCAGTCAACCCGGAGCCCTGGGGGCTGAGCCGTTCGGTGGAAGCGGGTAGCCTGGACGGCTAGGTCCTGGTCTGCGCAGTCCGATCATGTGCGTGCACGCAGGGCTCAAGGGGTGGACGCGTCCACGCGATCCGCTCTTCGACCCGCAGGCACATGGAGGCAGCCCGGTATGGCGACGTCCGCAGCTTCGAGCCCTTCGCTCTCGCAGAAACTGCGGGGGCTGTCAGGCGAAGTGGTGAAGTTCGGCCTGGTCGGCCTGAGCGGCGTGGTGGTCAACTTCGCCGTGTTCTGGGTGTGCCTCAACGGACTGGGCCTGGCCTCGCTGCGGTCCAACATCGCGGCGACGCTGATCGCCATCGCCACCAACTACCTGGGCTACCGCTACTGGCTGTACCGGGACCGCGACGCCGCCTCGCGCAAGCGGGAGATCACGCTGTTCCTCGTGTACAGCGGCATCGGCATGCTGATCGAGACCGGCGTGCTCGGCTTCTCGGTGTACGTGCTCGGCCTCGACTCGCACTACGAGCAGCTGGGCGCCAAGGTGGCCGGCCTCGCGGTGGCCACCGTGTTCCGCTTCTTCTCGTACCGGACCTGGGTGTTCAAGGCACTGCCCGAGCCTGTCGTGCAGGACGCGAGCGGCACCAGCGGCACCAGCGGCCAGGAGCTGGCCGCCCAGGCCGAGCTGATGCTGGCCGCCGAGCAGATCCGCTACGCCAAGGCCGAATAGCCGGCCGGCCGTCCGCCCTGGACGGCCGTACTCCCGGCCGCACCCGCCCCGGCTCAGTCGGCGTGGCTGCGGCCGAGGAAGAGCGCGAACACCGCGGGCTTCAGCGAGAGCAGTTCGAGCCGGCCCCCGTCCGCCTCCGCGAGGTCACGGGCGACGGCCAGGCCGATGCCGGTGGAGTTGCGGCCGCTGACGGCGCGCTCGAACACCCGGTTCCCGAGGTCCGGCGGCACGCCGGCGCCCTGGTCCTGCACCTCGACCACCACCGAGGTGCCGGAGGGCCGGACCCGCAGGGTGATCGTCCCGGCGCCGTGCATCAGCGAGTTCTCGATCAGGGTGGCCAGCACCTGGGCGACGGTGCCCGGCGTGCCGACGGCGGTGACCCCGTGCAGGCCCTCCAGGGACAGCACCCGGCCGGTCTCGCGCAGCGACGGCCCCCACTCCTCGACCTGCTGCTTGATCACCTCGTCCAGGTCGAAGGCCACCGCGGTGGGGCTGCGCGGGTCGCGCTGGGTGGTGAGCAGCCGCTGGACGACGTCGGTGAGCCGTTCGACCTGCTGGAGGGCGATGGTCGCCTCCTCCTTGACGGTCTCCGGTTCCTCGGCGAGGGCGGTGATCTCCTCCAGCCGCATGGAGAGCGCGGTGAGCGGGGTACGCAGCTGGTGCGAGGCGTCGGCGGCGAGCCGGCGTTCGGCGGTGAGCATCCGGGCGATCCGCTCGGCGCTGGTGTCCAGCACCTCGGCGACCCGGTCGAGTTCGGGCACCCCGTAGCGGCGGTCGCGGGGGCGCGGGTCGCCGGAGCCGAGCCGTTCGGCGGTCTCGGCCAGGTCGGTGAGCGGCCGGGCGAGCCGTTTGGCCTGCCAGACGGCGAGCGCCACGGCGGCCTGCACGGCCAGCAGGGCGACCACGCCGAGCAGCAGCAGCATGTTGGCGATCTCGTGGTCGACGTCCGCGCGGGACTGCTCGACGGTAACGACCTCGCCGCTGTTGCCGCGTTCGACGGCCTTCAGCAGGTGGCCGCCGGCCAGGCGTTCGCCGCTGGAGACGACGTCCTGGCCGGGGATCTGCACCTCGACGTAGCTGCCCTCGGTGACCTGGTTGTCGAAGGCCCGGCCGGTGACCGACTCACCCGCGGAGAGCCGGTTCTCGACCAGGGCGAGCACCCGGACGGCGGCCGCGTCCACCCGGTCCTGGGCCGAGTTGACGATGGTGCGCTTCTCGACCAGGGCGAGCGGCACGCAGAACACCACGACCACCACCAGGACGACGCCCAGCAGCGAGTTGATCATCCGGCGTTTCACGCTGCCGCTCCCCGAGGTGCTCCGCTTCGTCGGCCGACTCCCGGCCGCGATCTCCGTACGGGGCTAATTCTTCTCGAACCGGAACCCCACTCCGCGCACGGTGGCGATGTAGCGCGGGTTCGCCGCGTCGTCGCCGAGCTTCTTGCGGAGCCAGGAGATGTGCATGTCCAGGGTCTTGGTGGAGGTCCACCAGGTGGTGTCCCAGACCTGCCGCATGATCTCCTCGCGGGTGACCACCCGGCCGGCGTCCCGGACGAGGACGCGCAGCAGCTCGAACTCCTTGGCGGAGAGGGTGAGCTCCTCCTCGCCGAGCCAGGCGCGGTGGGACTCGATGTCGATCTTCACCCCGTGCGCGCCGGTGGTGAGCTGGTCGACGTTGCCGCGCCGGAGCAGGGCGCGGACGCGGGCGAGCAGTTCGGCCAGGCGGAAGGGCTTGGTCACGTAGTCGTCGGCACCGGCGTCGAGGCCGACCACGGTGTCCACCTCGTCCGCGCGGGCGGTGAGCACCAGGACGGGGCAGCTCTTGCCGTCGGCGCGCAGGCGGCGGCAGACCTCCAGGCCGTCCATCTCGGGCAGGCCGAGGTCGAGGACGACGAGGTCGACCTCCTCGGTCAGGCCCGCGGCCAGTGCGGTCGGACCGTCCTCGCGGACGAGCACCTCATAGCCCTCACGTCGCAGGGCTCGGGCGAGCGGTTCGGAGATCGCCGGATCGTCCTCGGCGAGCAGCACACAGGTCATGTGGTGATGGTAGTCCGCCCGGGTATGGCGGACTGCCTTGTGAGGTAGTTCACAGAGCGTGATCGTTACACAAGGGCCTCTTCAGGCCCAACACGCCGTCGCAGACCGCCCGTTCGGTGAAGAATCCGGCCTTCAATCTTGAAATTGAAGGGAAATTTGCCCGTCTACCATCGATAGATCGGGCAGATCTGTCACGGACTTTGCCATTCCCATACCTGATTCGTGGCTTTTGTCATCTGATAACGCTAAATATCGCCACGTAGAGTGGTTCCGTCCACGTCCGCCGCCACCCCCCTTGGCGGACGCTGTCAGGCAAGGAACCCCTACTCATGGCGTCTACCACCCTGGAAGCCGGCCTCACCCCGGCCTCGCCCAGCGGCAAGACCTTCCTCGGTCACCCCCGAGGGCTCGCCACGCTCTTCCTGAGCGAGATGTGGGAGCGCTTCAGCTACTACGGCATGCGCGCCCTGCTGGTGCTCTACATGACCGCCTCCGTCACGGACGGCGGCCTCGGCATGAAGCTGGCGACCGCCGGCGCCGTGTACAGCGTCTACACGGCCATGGTCTACCTGCTGGCCCTCCCGGGCGGCTGGATCGCCGACCGCTTCCTCGGCGCCCGCAAGACGGTCGCGATCGGCGGCACGATCATCATGGCCGGCCACTTCCTGCTGGCCGTGCCGTTCACCGGCGCGTTCTTCGCCGGTCTGGTCTGCATCGCGGTGGGCTCGGGCCTGCTCAAGGCCAACATCTCCACGATGGTCGGCCACCTCTACGACGGCCCGAACGACCCGCGCCGCGACGGCGGCTTCACGATCTTCTACATGGGCGTCAACCTCGGGGCCTTCTTCGCCCCGCTGGTGGTCGGCACCGTCGGCCAGAAGGTCGACTGGCACCTGGGCTTCGCCCTGGCCGGCATCGGCATGGCGCTCGGCCTGGTCCAGTTCCTGCTGGGCACCCGCCACCTGAGCCCCACCAGCGACATCGTGACCTCGCCGATCGGCGCGGACGAGAAGCGCAAGATCTTCCGCAAGGCCGGCATCTGGCTGGCCGCGGCGGTCGTCTTCTACGGCATCGTCGTCTCCACCGGCCACTTCACCATCGACTGGGCGGTCTGGCCGCTGTCCATCGCCGGCCTGGCGATCCCGGTCTTCGTGTTCGCCAAGGTGAAGCGCGACAAGGACCTCAGCGCGGACGAGCAGTCCAAGATGAGCGGCTACATCTGGTTCTTCGTCGCCGCCGCCGTGTTCTGGATGATCTACGACCAGTCCGGCTCGACGCTGAACGTCTTCGCCAAGGAGCACACCGCCTCCACGCTGTTCGGGATCAACTTCCCGTCCAGCTGGTTCCAGTCGCTCAACCCGCTGTACATCATGGCGCTGGCCCCGGTCTTCGCCTGGCTCTGGGTCTCCCTGGCCCGCCGGTCGAAGAACCCCAGCACCACCATGAAGTTCGCCTTCGGTCTGCTGATGATCGGCGCGTCCTTCCTGGTCATGATGGCGGCGATGGGCGCCGCCTCCGGCGACGCCAAGGTCACCCCGCTGTGGCTGGCCATGGTCTACCTGGTCCAGACCGTCGGCGAGCTCACCCTCTCCCCCGTCGGCCTGTCCGTCACCACCAAGCTGGCCCCCACCAAGTACGCCAGCCAGATGGTCGGCGTCTGGTTCCTCGCCGTCACCGCCGGCGACTGCGTGGCCGCCATCTTCCAGCTGGTGCTGGGCGACAAGGTGGTCGGCAGCACCTGGTACTTCGCGGTCCAGGGCGCCATGGCGATCGTCGCCGGCATCGCGCTGGCGACGTACCGCAAGCGGGTCGTCACGCTCATGGGCGACGTCCACTGACGCCCACACCCGCCCGAGCCGGGGCCGCCGCGGATCCCTGAGATCC